>JANMSP010000403.1:0-15692 GCA_031389475.1 Pyrinomonadaceae bacterium | reverse complement strand
ACAAAATTCCGAAGCCGCGAATTATTATCTCGGGTGACGCACAACTAACAAACACGAAATACACTGCGAGCTTGCACGAAGATAGGATGATAGAAGTTAAAGCCCGGGCCTCGAAAACCGATACCACTGTTACCAAACTGGAAATTGAATATGAAGACGACGAAAGTTAGTCTTTATCGTTCCACCGTGCGGTTGCGGCCTTCTTAGCTATCTCACTTCGACGTTCAGGCGAGAGTTTATCCGCTCTCGCCTTTCCACCTTTTAAGCCGCCCAACTTTCCGGCCCTAGCCTTTACAGACAATTCTGGCATTGGTTCATCAATACCGCCCGTTGAAATATCAACGATCATCTTTGCTAGTTGGTTTGCGTCTCGCGGTCGTTTTGGGTTCGCCATGCGGACATTATAGCATGCTTGAGCAGAAATCTGTTATAATCAAATTGTCCTGTTCATCATTTTCTCGCTGCTATTAAGTTAGTAGTCGTTTCGGACGTTCGGAGATGAAGGGGGATAGGATAACCCGTTGACGGCTAGAGGTTGAATTGTTCGCAATTCGCACTAGAGGAACGACCAACGGGGTAAAAGATTCTTGGTCAGGGGCAATTGTAGCCCGGCGACTGAGAGTCTTTTATTTTCTAATTTCAAACTGACCCACTACCTTTGTTACGCAAAGCTTGCTATTCCTCGGCGAATAGTCTAATGTGGTTAATTGGCAATTCCGTATCTCATACACCGACGGTAAACTTGCTGCTATGTTGCGGCAAAATGGATAGTTCGAGAGACGGTTCGTTTATAACTGTTAGAAGCGGCTTAAATAGTTTTATAAGCCCTCGAGCGCTGTTCCTTCCTTGCAACCGTTACACTGAAGATCACTCCGCGAACGTAACTTCTTATTAAATCCTGAAGAACTGCACTATATGCAGAAGCCCACGCGTCAGCAAGGGCGGAATATAGTTGCGGTCACCGGAACGCCCATACTAACGTGCGGGCTTCCGCAAAAGTACCACCCGCTTAGGCAGATGGTACTGACCTACAGTTTTTTGGTTGAATAGAGATAATTTATTTTAATGACTTTTACAGAATTAGGCTTGCTTCCGTTTTTGACGGATAGATGCAAGTCATTGGGTTTCACTGAGCCTACACCCATTCAAAACCAGGCTATCCCTTTGATTTTAGAAGGCAAAAACGTAATTGCCACGGCAGAAACCGGGACCGGTAAAACCGCCGCTTTTCTTTTTCCCATTCTTCAGAATTTGAATGAGAGCCAGAAAAAAGGCACGACGGTCCTTGTATTATCGCCGACGCGCGAACTCGCCAACCAGACCGACGAGGCCTGCCGCCAGTTTGCACCGAAGCATATCAGATGCGCTTCCATTATCGGCGGCGCGGGTTACAGAAATCAGATCGACGCGATCAAACGCGGTGCGAATATAATCGTCGCCACGCCGGGCCGCCTGATCGATTTCATGGAACAGGGAATGATTAATTTCAACAAGATCGACGTGCTCGTTCTTGACGAAGCCGACCGTATGCTCGATATGGGCTTTTTGCCCGCTATCAAGCGTATCGTCAAAGCACTTCCTGAAAAACGCCAGACTTTATTTTTCTCGGCTACTTTGTCTTCGGAAATCGAAAAGATCGCTCTTTCCGTTATGGACGATCCTAATTACGTCGAGATCAGCAGACGCGGCAATGCGGCCGTGACCATCGAACAAATGGCTTACCCGGTTGCACAGCAATCGAAAATGAGCCTTCTGCTCGATCTGCTTGAAAAAGAAACGTTCGACCGCGTGCTGGTTTTTACCAGGACAAAACGCGGAGCCGACCGGATTGCTCATATCCTGGAAGCGCGTTCGCATAAATCGAACCGCATTCACGGAGACCGTTCGCAGTCGCAGCGTGAGGCGGCATTGAGGAGCTTCAAGAACGGTAAAACCCGTGTTTTGGTCGCAACCGATGTAGCTGCCCGCGGGATCGATATCGATTCGGTGTCACATGTGATAAACTATGACATACCTGAGGCACCGGAGGATTACGTTCACCGTATCGGCCGTACAGGCCGTGCAGGTAATAAAGGCCGGGCGATCACGCTTTTCACGACCGCTGAAGAACATTCGATGCGGGCGATTGAAAAGCTGACTGGCCAGCCTGTCGAACGCGTACTTCTCCCGGATTTCGGAGGGTCGCTTCACGTAGGTAAAGCACCCGTAGGCAAAGCCTCGCCGGCGAAGAAGAGCTTTCGCTCTTTTAGACCGCGACGCGGCAGATAAACGAGGAAGATTAATTTTATGGCAGCAACAAAAGTAGAAAAATACGCTATTGGTGAATCGATTGTGATGATGTGCTCGGCGTGCGACGTAGAGCAGAATCACTTGATTCAGACGGCGACCAAACAGGGAAAAATAACCTGTGCGGTCTGTGAAGTATGCGCGACGTCCAGCACGTTCAACCGCGGCGTAAAAACCTCGGTGGCAATGGGCAAATCGAAAACGGCCTCGCCGTACGACCGGACACGCAAATACCGTAAGGGACAGGCGATGATGCACACGCATTTCGGCCAGGGAGAAGTAACGGCGGTTTTGGATCTACAGAAGATCGACGTTCTCTTCGGTGACCGAACCCGCCGGTTGATCCACGCACAGGTTTAGTTTTTTACTTACATTTAAATTAAAAAAGGCGGCTCAAATTTGAGCCGCCTTTTTGCGTAACGCAGCTGCGTACATATCACTTTCTGCTGATTTATAAATTGCCACTAGCTTTAGCTAGTGGATATGTCACAAATAAATCCCGGCTTTAGCCAAACTATTGGATAAAGGTTCGTCATCAGATTTAGCTAAAACGATAAGGATGATTGATAGTCCCTCAATAATTCGGCTAAAGCCTATTGTTGAAATAATCTAATATCCTCCAGCTGAAGCTGGAGGCAATTTATAAAACCGAATACAATCGCTACTCGATTATCTTCGCCCTTTTAACAAAAATCCGACAACGAGCCCAATAGCAGCCGAGATCAAAATCGTCTGCCCAGGCTTTTGACGGGCAAATTCCTTTGCTTCCTCGACCAATTCCTTCGGGTCCTTATTCTGCAATTCTTTGAATTTATCGCCGGCCTGGGCAAATTTCTCTTCGGCAAAACCTCTCGCTTTCGATGCCGCATCCTGTACCTTCTGTCCGTATTCCTGTGCCTGCATCTTTAAATCTCCTAAAAATTCATCGTCCATAAAACCCGAGCCTTCCGCCGGCGTTACCGGAACGAGGCCCTGTTCCAATTCTCTTTCCGCTTTTTTTACTTCTGATTCAAATTCCGACATTTTCTTAATGCTCCTTGTGTAAAATTAAATGACTCTCCCTCGTACGAAAAGCCTGAGTCAGTCCGATGAAATCAGCCGCCGCTAAGTTGTAAACGAATCAAGCGCAAAAAAGTTCAGATGCTTTCGGGAATCTCCTTTAATTGCTCAATTAAATATTTCCGGATTGTTTTCAACTGTTTCAATCGATCTTCGATTTCCAGTAGTTTTGAGTTGACTATATTTCTTTGTTCATTAAGCGGAATTGCTTCAATGTCGGACCCGTAAAGATCGAAAAAATATTTGACTTCACGCAATGTAAATCCCGCACTTTTTGCCTGCTTGATCAAGATTAGGCGTTCGAGTGCGTCAGCTCCGTATTCTCCGTAATATTTCCGGCCGGCCCTTCGCAAACCGGCCGTTATCAAACCATTGCGCTGATAAAATCTCACCGTGTCGCGTGACACCTCGGCACGACTTGCTAATTCCCCGATCAACATATTTTGAAAGCCGATTTCCTCCCTTGACTATGGAGTATAGTCCATAGTTTATGATCGCTCAAGACTTAGGTTTTCAGGGGGTTTTATATGCAATGGATTTATTTAGTGATCGCGATTCTGCTTGAAGTCGCCGGAACGACTTGCATGAAACTGTCGGATGGATTCGCAAAACCGCTGTTCGGAGTTTTACTTTTTGTGTTTTATTTTTCTAGCTTCGCGGTGCTTACGCTGGCGCTGAAAAAAATCGATGTGAGCCTCGCGTACGCAATTTGGGCTGGTGCGGGAACTGCACTTATCGCGGCAATCGGCATGTTTTATTTCAACGAACCTGTTTCCCTATACAAGATTTTCGGCGTTCTTTTAATCATTGGCGGCGTCATAACATTAAATCTTTCGGGCGGAAGCCATTGAATTAGGCTAGGCAATGAATTAACGCATATGTTACCAACAACTGAACTTTTCCTAATGGCTTTGGCGGCGCTTGACATCGAATTTCTGGAAATGTAAAGTTAAAAACTCTAAGTAAGTAAGCACTTACTTTTCATTTCTGAGGAGTTTATTTGATCAAAGATTTTTTCAAGTGCGACCATGTCGGACGAATGACCGGTGACGCCCGGCGTGAACAGATACTGCGTTCGGCCGTATCCCTATTTTCACAGCGTGGCTTTAACGGGACAACCACCAAAGAGATCGCCCGTGGCGCGGGTGTATCCGAGGCAATGGTGTTCCGCCATTTTTCCACCAAAAGCGAGCTTTACGGTGCGATTCTGGACGATAAGGCTTGCCACGAAGGGATAAGGTTTCCGTGGGAAGAAAATCCCGTTTTGCACGAAGCGATAAAAAACAAGGACGATTTCGCCGTCTTTTACAACATCGCCTTTAATGCCCTGACGAAACAGCAGGCGGATGAGAATTTTTTGCGTTTGTTGTTTTATTCGGCGCTTGAGGAGCATGAGTTGGCCGACAGATTCTTTAACGAATTCGTCGCACGACTTTACGAATTCATCGGCGGCTACATACAACTTCGGCAAAAGGACGGTGCAATGAGGGAAATGAAACCACGCATCGTCGTCCGCTCGTTTCTAGGTATGCTGATCCATCATTCGCTGAACAATATTCTGTGGGATAAGAACAGAGTTTTACTGGACATTACGAACGAAGAGGCGGCAAAAAATTTTGCTGAAATACTTTTGAACGGAGTATCTACACAGGCGGCATAGCACTTTTTAATATCATGAGAAATCAGAAAGTTTTCATTATAACGGCATTACTATTAGCGGCAAGCGCTTTACTGGCCGCCGGATGCGGTTCAGCGAATTCTGCGGCGAATAACGCCAGTAATCAGCCGACGACCATTGCTGTTACGACGGCTCAGGCGGTTATCAGGCCGATTCCCTCTTACATCGAAGCCACCGGTAATCTGGTCAGCGATGCCCAAACGGATGTCGCACCGGCGGTCAGCGGGAAGATCGTCGAGGTAAATTTCGACATCGGCAGCTATGTTCAGCAGGGCGCCGTTCTGGTGCGGCTCGACAGCCGCGATGCCGCGATACGCCTCGAACAAGCAAGATCGCAGGCGGAACAGCAGCGAAAAGCCGTTGCCCAAGCTGAGGCAAATGTCGCTCAATCGAGCGCGAGTTTTAAACAGACTCTTGACCGTTTGGGGATCAGGGACGGTGAAACTTTCCGAATCGAGAATTTCTCGCAGGTCAAATCGGTATCCGCGCAGCTTGAACTGGCCGAGAAGGAATACCAGCGAACACAACGGCTGCTTGAATCGGGCGACGTTTCACGATCTATTTTCGACCAGCGTAGATCGCAGCGTGATGCGCTTATTGGGCAATTGGACGAAGCGCGTTCAAATGCGGCAGTTGCTATTCAGGCTATAAATATTGCGAGAACCGCCGTCGATACGGCACGAGCGAATGTCTCCAGTGCAAGAGCAGCGGTCGCAACCGCCGAGACGCAGATTGATCAAGCCCAAAAGGCAGTCAGCGACACGGTGGTCAATTCGCCGATCAGCGGTTATGTGGCCGAAAGAAACGCCGATGTTGGCGAATATATTTCCCCGAACACGCCAAACGCGAAAATAGCGACCATCGTTCGCACATCCACCTTGCGTGTAAGAATCGACATCCCGGAACAGGAAGTAGGCAAAGTCGCAACCGGCGAAGGCATTTCCCTGCAAACCAGCTCTTACCCGGACCGAAATTTTGCCGGCACCATTGTCCGCATGGCACCGAGTTTGAATGCCACGGCACGCACTTTGACGGTCGAAGCCGAGGTGCAGAATGTCGACGGTCTGTTGAAGCCGGGCCAGTTCGCGACCGTGCGGATCACGCAGTCAAAACCTGAACCGGCAGTAATGATACCGGTTGCGGCAGTAAAAACGGCCGGTGAAACAAACAGCGTTTTCATCGTCAAGGACGGAGCGGCCCGCGAACAATTGGTCCAGCTCGGCCTGCTCGAAAACGATATGATCCAGGTAAAGGTTGGCGTCATAGAAGGTGACGTGGTTGCGGTGAGCAATTTGAATTTATTGACTGACGGAGTTTTTGTTACTCAATAGAGAAATGAGAATTTATCTAGACAATTGCAGCCTTCAGCGGCCGTTCGACGATCAAAGCCAGTTGCGTATAGCTGAGGAATCTGAAGCAATCGTTGAGATTTTATCTGCATTTGAAGTTGAAATTTTGCTTCTCATTTCCTCTGAAGTCCTGCAAATAGAGATCGACAGGATTTCTGACGAAGAAAGGAAAGAGGCGTCCCTACAAATATTGAAAATTGCGGCTGAATCGGTTCCTATGACGCCGGACGTTCTGCTCAGGGCGTTTGAATTCAGGGAATACGGAATCGAATCTTTCGACGCCTTACATCTTGCGAGTGCCGAAGCCGGGCGGGCCGAATATTTTTGCACGACTGACGATAAGCTGTTGAAAAGAGCAAGGAAATTGAATGGTTTAAAAATTAAACTGGTTTCACCGCGGGAATTATTGGAGGAAATTTTAAGATGAATACAACTATTGAAGAAACAACTGAAATTACCACGGAGGCAATACGTCTTTTATTTCGGGAAATGGGAGTCGCCAAGACAGTTCAGTTTTTAAGTAAGATTAGCGGTGGACGCGGCGACTACACAAAAGATCGTCAAAAATTTCAGAGTGATATGAGTATTGAAGAAATCGTCGCTGAGATAGAGAAAAAGCGTCAGACAGCTGAGTAGTTTTAACTTTCAATTGTAAGGAATTTTTATGCAGTGGTTAGCAGAAGTTTGTGTTAAGCGTCCGGTTTTTGCCACGATGTTGATCCTGTCGCTCGTGGTGGTCGGTATTTTCTCGTTTTTCAGCCTCGGCGTCGATCTTTTTCCTAAGGTCGATTTTCCGACGATTACGATTACCGTGGTAAACCCGGGTTCGTCTCCGCAGGAGATTGAAACCGAGGTCACGGAAAAGATCGAGGAAGCCGTCAATACGATCAGCGGCATTGATGAGTTGCGCTCGTCATCGATTGAAGGCGTTTCGCAGGTTTTCGTTCAGTTCCTGCTCGAAAAAGACGTTAACGTCGCCGCCCAGGAAGTCGAAAACCGCGTGCAGACCGTCATTCCGAATCTGCCCGAAACCGCCGAGCAGCCGACCGTTCAAAAGCTGGACAGCGACGCCGCACCGATCCTGCGCATCGTCGTGTCGGCTCCGACAAACCTTCGCGATGTGACCGAGATCGCCAAAAACAAGATCAAGGAACGTATCGAATCGGTCAACGGCGTTGGTCAGGTAACGATCATCGGCGGCCGTGAACGGCAAATAAATGTCTGGGTCGATCCCGACAAAATGCGGGCCTACAACGTAACGGCGGCCGAGGTCAGTAACGCCCTGCGAATTCAAAATATCGAATTTCCAAGCGGAAGGCTTGACGAAGGGCAGACCGAAACCAGCGTCAGAACGCTCGGAAAAATTAAAAAGCCGGAAGATTTCGCCGATGTCGTAGTCGCAACACGCGGAACTTACCAGGTCCGAATCGCGGATATCGGGCGCGTCGAGGACGGAGCTGAAGAGCTTCGGTCGGAAGCCCGTTTGAACGGACAGCCGGCAGTGACTTTAATCGTTTCCAAGCAGTCCGGCCAGAACACCGTCGCGGTCGCGCAGGAGATGAAAGAGCGGCTGGCCGAGATCATCGGTGATGAATCGAAAGGCATAAAAGGTACGCTGCCACCCGGCTACACCGTTCGCATCGTTGGCGATAATTCGATCTTTATCGAAAATTCGCTGGCCGCTATTGAGGAGCACTTGATCGTCGGAAGCATACTCGCGTGTATCGTCGTGTTCCTGTTTTTATGGAATTTGCGCACGACGTTCATTGCCGCACTGGCTATCCCGACATCGATTATTGCGACCTTTGCCCTTGTTTACGCTATGGGTTATACGCTGAATTCGATCACTATGCTTTCGCTGACCCTGATGGTCGGAATCGTGATCGATGACGCCATTGTCGTGCTCGAAAATATTTACCGGTTCGTCGAAGAAAAGGGCATGGACCCGTTTGAAGCGGCAATTGAAGGCACGAAAGAGATTGGCTTGGCGGTGCTCGCCACAACGCTTTCGCTGATGGCGGTTTTCGTGCCAATCGGATTTATGGCCGGGATCGTCGGGCGGTTCATGTCGAGCTTCGGGCTCACGGCGGCTTTTGCGGTTGGCATTTCGCTGCTCGTTTCATTTACGCTGACGCCGATGCTCGCGGCACGGCTTATCAAACGGCCAAAGAAAGTGGCGGAAACGGACGATTTGCAGATCAGCGGTGACGGAATGGTCGAGAAAGCCGAGAAACCCAAAGGCAGCAAGGAAGGCGGTTTTTATAAGTATATCGATTCCAGCTATACTTGGATGCTCAAATTTTCGATGGCCCACCGGTGGCTAATCGTCCTGCTCTGCGGTCTCGTTTTCCTTAGCATTGTTCCGCTTTTCATGCTGGTCGGTAAAAACTTCCTGCCGGTCGACGATCAATCCCAATTCGAGATTTCGGTCCGTGCCCCGGAAGGTTCGTCGCTTCAGGCGACATCGCTGTTGATGGAGCGGATCGCCGCTGAATTGCGAAAGACCGAGGGCGTGACCGATACGCTAGTAACTGTCGGCGGCGGGACGGCACAGGTCGTAAATAACGGAACGATCTACGTCAAATTAACTGATATCGCAGACCGGCCGAAGTCTCAGGAATTAATGATGTCGGATGCCCGCGAACTGCTAAAACAGTTCCCGCCTGAATTGCGAACCGGCGTCCAGCAGGTGCAGGCGTTTTCCGGCGGCGGTTTCCGCAACGCCAACGTGCAGTTTATGATCGCCGGCCCGGACCTTAAAAAGCTCGAGGAATATTCCGTCAAACTGCTCGAAAAAATGAAGACGATTCCCGATGCGGTCGATATCGATTCGACGCTGATCAGCGGCAAGCCGGAAGTCCAGCTCGAAGTTGACCGCGTAAAAGCCGCGGATCTCGGCGTGCGTATCGGGGATGTTTCGCAAGCACTGAACACTCTCGTTGCCGGAACCGAAGCAACGACCTTTAATGAAGGAACTGAAGGGTACGAAGTCAGAGTGAGGGCGATCAATACATTTCGCAACGACGTCGAAGGCCTGAAACGAATGATCGTGCCATCGACAAAAATGGGATTGGTAACGCTCGATAATCTGGTCACGGTTAAGGAAGGCACCGGCCCAAGCTCGATCGAGCGCTTGAACCGGCAGCGTCAGGTAACGCTTTTGGCAAATACTCGTCCGGGCGGCTCAGCGGCGGAAATTCAAACTGCCATCGATGCGGCGGTAAAGGACCTCAATATTCCGGCCGGATATACGACAGGCTACGTCGGCCAATCGAAGGAAATGGGCAAGGCCGGAATGTATTTCCTGCTGGCAATATCTCTGTCGTTTATCTTTATGTATATCGTGCTGGCGGCCCAGTTCGAATCGTTTATTCACCCGGTAACGATCCTCTTAACGCTGCCGCTTTCGATTCCGTTCGGCATTTTAAGCCTGCTTGTTTTAGGGCAGACGGTCAATATTTTTTCCGGGCTTGGGCTATTGCTGCTGTTCGGCGTTGTGAAGAAAAACGCCATTCTCCAGATCGACCACACTAGTAATCTTCGTTCAAAAGGCATGAGCCGCTACGATGCGATCATCCAGGCAAACCGCGACCGCTTGCGGCCGATTTTGATGACGACCATCGCATTAGTTGCCGGAATGATCCCGCTGGTCGTTTCGAGCGGTCCGGGCGCCGGAACGAACCGGTCGATCGGCGTTCTGGTCGTCGGCGGGCAGTCGCTTTGTCTACTGCTGACCTTGCTGGCCGTCCCGGTTTTCTATTCGCTGTTCGACGACCTCAGCGAAATGCGTTTGTTTCAGTACGTTTCCAGATTTTCCGAATGGCTGTTCGGCGGATTCCGGCGGCGTTTCACTGCCGCGACGAGTTCGCTGTTCGGCAAGCATTGAGAAATGTGTCGTAAACGGGATTGATTGAGATTTATTCGTGTTCTTTTTTGTGTTGTTTCGTGGTTACCGCTTTAAGACTGGAACCACGAAACAACACAAAAAGACACAAAACATTTCAAGACCGAAGCTTTTACGAGTAAGAGCATTAATAAAAATTATGTTTTCGCGATTATATTTAGCAGTTATATTAATTTTCCTGATCGGAGCAGGCCAGATTTTAGCACAGGAACCTACGCCAAGTCCCAGCCCGATTCCGGCGGTGGATGACAAGCAGGAAGTTGCGCCCGAAAATCTGAAAGGAGTTCCGGCGATCGCTCCGAACTACAGTTCTGAGGATAGAAGCATGCCCGATCTCGGCCGCGTCGGCGTCGAGATGACGAATCAAAGGCCGCTGATGCTGCAGGACGCGATCTCGCTGGCTTTGACGAATAACAAAGACATCGAGGTCACACGCAAAAATGTGCAGATCGCGGAATTCGACCTTCAAGCGGCGCGCGGTGTTTACGAACCGCGTTTTACCGGCCAGACTTATTACGAGCGGGCAACGGTTCCGAACGTCAGCATTTTCAGCTCGAATCAAACGACAACGCAGGGCTCGTTCGTCGGCAATGCCGGGCTTCGCGGCTATATTCCGAAATTCGGTACGATACTCGACGGGACGTTTAACAATAATAGACTGGGAACCGATAACCCGATCTCTATTCTTAGCCCGCAGTATAATTCAAGTTTGAATTTCACTATCACGCAACCGCTTTTTCGCGGACGCCGCTTCGATCAGAACCGCCGAGTTATCGAGATCGCGAAGAGAAATCTTTCGCTCACCGATTCGCAGTTTCGCCAGCGAACCATCGAGATTATCGCGAATGTTCAGCGCGGTTATTGGGACCTGACCTACGCGCTCAGAAATTTACAGGTGCAGCGTGACGGTGTAAAAGACGCGAAGGATCAACTTGAGCATAACCGCCGCCTGGTCGAAGAAGGTCAATTGGCGCCGATAGACATTGTCGCCGCCGACACTCAAGTGGCCTTGTTCGAACAATCCGTTTATGACGCACTGAATGTCGTAACGCAGGCTGAAAATGCGCTAAAAAACCTGATCTCGCCGAACCGCAATGACGCCATCTGGAGCGAATCTGTAACGCCGGTCGATCCGGTCGATATCGGTTCGCCGAATACGAGCCTGACCGACGCACTCGCGGCGGCACTGCAAAACCGGCCGGAACTCGAGATCAATGACGCGCAAAAAGAAATCAATTCAATCGACCAGCGGTATTTCAGGGAATTGAAAAAACCGCAGATCGATCTGGTCGGGAGTTATAGTTCGGCGGGTATCGGCGGCAGCCAGAATCCGAATTTTAGCAGTCCCTTCAGATGCGACGAAACAAGACTTGATTTCGATCTTTGCGTAAGACAGCAACAGAATCAACAGCAAGTATTACTTCAATCACTGGGCGGCGGAGCATCTGGCATCACAGATATTTTTTCTAATAAATACCCAACCGTTCGCGTCGGCGTGCAGTTCAACTTGCCTCTCTTCGGCGACAAAACTTCGCGTGCGCAGCTCGGCCGTGCGCGGGTCGAGGGCGAACGGCTGCAAACGCAGCGTGAACAGCTCGAGCAGAATATCCAGGTCGACGTGCGAAACTCGCTTCAGTTCGTCCGCACGGCCGAAGCCCGACTGCGTGCTGCCGCGATCGCCCGCGAAAATACGGCAAAGCAGTACGAATCCGAACAGCGAAAGCTCGATTCCGGCCAGTCCGATATTTACAAAGTGTTAGAGCGCCAAACGGCATTAACGACTGCCCGCAGCAACGAACTCCGGGCCCAAACCGAATTAAATAAATCTATCGCCGACCTCCAGCGTGCGACCGGAAACTCGCTAAAGGCAAACAACGTCGAGGCGCGATTGACAAAGTAACGGAGCACGGACGCCCACGTCCGGATGAGCGTCGCTTCGACGCGAACAAACTTTTAGCGGCGAAATAGATTTGCTGAAGCGTAACGCGTTCGCGGACTCCGCGGGCAGGCAGGGTTGCCTGCGTTCCATATGAAAGCAGTTTATATCAAAGAATTCGGCGGGCCGGAAAATCTGGAGATACGTGAAGTTCCCGATCCGCAAATGCCGATTGGCCACAACGTACTGATCCGCGTAAAAGCCGCCGCCTTGAACCGCGCCGATTTGCTTCAGCGTCGCGGAGTATATCCGGCACCAAAAGGCTTTTCGCAGAACATTCCGGGCCTCGAATTCGCGGGCGAAATTCTCGAAAAAGGCGAGAATGTCGCAAACCTTAAAACCGGCGACCGTGTATTCGGCATCACCGCCGGCGAAGCGCAGGCGGAATTTGCCTCGATCGACCAAAGCCTTCTATCAAAAATTCCGGATAGTCTGAGTTTCACCGAAGCAGCCGCGATTCCTGAGGCATTCATCACCGCCCACGACGCGATATTTACGCTGGGAGTCTTAAAGCCGGGTGAAACGCTGCTGATTCACGCGGTCGGTTCTGGTGTCGGGCTCGCCGCGTTACAGCTTGCAAAGGCGAAAGACGTAACTGTGTTCGGCACGTCGCGAACGGCTGAAAAGCTGGAGAAATGCAAAAATTTCGGCTTGGATCATTCGATTTTAACCGGCGAAAATTCGGATATTGCTGCGATCGTCAAAGACAAAACCGGCGGCCGAGGCGTTAATGTAATACTCGATCTCGTCGGTGCAAATTATTTCCAGGCAAATCTCGACAGTCTTGCGGAAAAGGGAAGTTTGATTTTAGTCGGCCTGACAAGCGGTTCGTCCGCCGAATTTAATTTAGGAATCGCCTTACAAAAACGGGCCAGGATCATCGGTACTGTCCTGCGTGGCCGTTCAATTGAAGAAAAAGCCGATGCGACGCGAAAATTTTCTGACAATGTGCTGCCGCTGATCGAAAGCGGCGAAGTTAAACCGAATGTCGATAGAGTTTTTCGATTCGAAGAAGTCGCGGACGCTCACCGATATCTCGAATCGAACGAAAGCTTCGGAAAGGTTATTCTTGAGTTCTGAGTTCAAGCTTCAGCTTGTCTTGAACTTACAAGCTAAGACAAGCTGAAGCTTGAACTTAGAACATTTGGATCAAAATATCAGAATGAGCTTTACCAAAACCATATTTCTCACCGGGTTTCCAGGCTTTATCGCCGAACGCCTTACCGCGCGGCTTGCCCGGCCGGACGTACAGTTTTTCCTGCTCGTTCAGCCGCAGTTCCTCGGAAAGGCGGCGAAAGTGGTTGAAACAATTTCGCAATCAACTTCAACACCTCTCGAAAATTTTGCGTTGATCGAAGGCGATATAACAGAACCGAATCTCGGCATTTCCGCCGAAGACTACAGCATTCTTCAATCCGAAACATCGGACATTTTTCACCTTGCCGCCGCCTACGATCTCGCAGTTTCAAAAGATATTGCCTACAGCGTAAATCTGGAAGGCACGAAAAACATTAATGATTTTGCCCGTTCGGTTTGGGCCCTCAAACGATATAACTACATTTCCACCTGCTACGTCGCCGGAAACCGCACAGGCGACATTCTGGAAACTGAACTCGAGCACGACGCCGGATTCAGAAACTTTTATGAGGAAACGAAGTATCTTGCCGAAACCGAAGTCGAAAACTTAAAAACCGATCTGCCGGTCACGATCTTTCGCCCGTCGGTCGTAGTCGGCGATTCGAACAGCGGTGAAACCGCCAAATACGACGGCATTTATTTTCTGATCCAGTATCTGCGAAAAGCTCCGGCCTTGCTGAGATTTGTTAACGTCGGAAACAATGACGTGCGGCTGAATCTCGTTCCGGTCGATTTCGTCGTCGAAGCAATTGCCGGTCTTTCGATGGACGAAAATGCAATCGGCAAAACCATCGCATTAGCCGATCCGAATCCGCTGACAACGGCCGAGCTTTTCGATCTAATCGCGGAAATTATGACCGGCAAAAAATCTTCTTTGATTCCGCCGCCCAAATTAATTCAGGTCTCTCTCTCTACGCCTCTTTCGCCGCCGGTCACCGGACTGCCGCATTCCGCCGTGCCTTATTTCTTTATCGCGCAAACATATGATACGAGCGTTGCGGAAAGTTTGCTTGCACCGCACGGCATCATCTGCCCTAATTTCCGCGATTACGCCGCCAATCTACTAAAGTTCGTTGAAAAGCATCCGAGGTTGTGATTCTCCGCTTTGCTTAGCGTCCTTTGCGTCTTTGCGTGAAAATCTTGAAAGAAGTTTCACGCAAAGACGCAAAGGACGCGGAGACAAACCAAACGAAAGCATATTTCCACGGAGTTCAGGCATCCTATTCAAAAGATATTTATGCTCTCTAAACGATTAAAATTTTCCGTGCTGACGTCGGCTATTTTATTATCTATTTCAAGTATCGCAGTCGCCCAAAGCGGCCGCGTGCAGCCGACGCCGACACCTGAAAAGGACGATGATCCGGTTCTTGTCCTGACGCAGGAAGTAAAGGTCAACGTCATCGCATTCGATGACGACGGCAAATTCGTCACGGATGTAAAAGAGGCTGATCTCGTCATCACCGAGAACGACATTCTCCACCAGGCGAGCAGCGTCCGCCGAATTCCCGCAAATGTTTTGATCGTAATGGACACCGGCGGCGAGATGCGGCAGATCAAGAGCCTGGATCAAACGCGAAAGGTCGCGAAAGGCATTGCCGCTGCCCTGCGGCCAGAAGATTCGATCGCCGTTATGCAGTACAGCGACAAGGCCGAGATCATCGCCGAATGGACGGACAACCGCGAGCAGATCATGAACGCTATCGGCAAGAAATCGAAGTTCGGCCGCCGCTCCGCGTTTGTCGATGCTTTGAATCTCGCTGCTGACTTTTTACGCAGGAACTCGCTCGAAAACAAGCATCTCGTGCTCATCACCGATGGCACCGACAGCGTATCGAACCGCACCGCCAAATCCGACGCAATTCGCAATCTGCTCTCGACCGACATTAACGTCCATGTCATCAGCTACACCCGAATGGAATCGGTCGATATTGCCCCGCGTACCAAGATGATCTCCAACACGCCGCCGCCTAAGGCAATGCCCGACGAGGTCGCCGCCCAACTCCCGAACGGTGTTCGCGACAACGCCACGCGTCCAAAAATTGGCCCGACGATCAATCTCGACCGCACTCTGCTCAGAAAATTAAAAGCCCGCAAAGCCGATCTCGAAGCCAGCGAAGAAGCCCTTACCGAACTCGCCGAAAACACTAACGGCGAAATAATCCTCGCGGACAGCCTCGAAGAAATGGTCGAAAAAACCGCCCTCGTCGCCAAAATGATCGATTCCAGCTACGTCCTCACCTACACCCCAAAAATCCCTCTCGGCGAGCAAGGCCAACCCAACACCCGCAACATCGAAGTCACCTCCAAACGCCCAAACCTAATCGTCCAAGCCAAACGAAAACT
>JANMSP010000363.1:0-11839 GCA_031389475.1 Pyrinomonadaceae bacterium | reverse complement strand
TGAACTCAGAACGCGTGATCAAAACGTCTAATCCGCCTGGCGGCGAATAAACGTCGGGACATCCAGGTTTTCTTCCCGGCTATTATCGCCATTGGTATAAACCTGATTTCCGGAAACCGCCTGTGTTTCCATCGTCCTCGGCAGCGGCATCATGGACTGTACCATGCTGTCGAAACCGGTCGCGATGACGGTAACCTTGATCTCGTCGCCCATTCCCTCTTTAATCACGGTTCCCCAGATAATATCGGCGTTATCGTCGGATTCTTCCTCGATCATTCCGATGGCATCTTCAATCTCGCCAAGCGGCATATCCGGGCCGCCGGTTACGTTGATTAAAGCGGCCTTCGCACCCGAAATAGAATTTTCTTCCAAAAGCTTGTAATCGAGAGCAGCCCGCATGGCCTTCGACGCCGCATCAGGGCCATCGGCCGTACCGATTCCCATCAAAGCTACACCGCGACCTCGCATGACGGTCGTCACGTCGGCGAAATCGAGATTGATGATTCCCGGCGTAATTATTAAATCGGTAATGCCCTGAACAGCTTGCAACAGAATGTCGTCTGCCCGCCGAAAAGCATCGATAAGCGTAATTTTTTCCTCAACCTCACGAAGTTTCGAGTTCGGTATAGTGATGATCGTGTCAACACATCCGCGAAGCTCTGCTAACCCGCGTTCGGCCTGCGCCATACGTTTTTTACCCTCGACATTAAATGGCTTTGTCACAACCGCAACTGTCAAGGCCCCTAATTCGATAGCAAGCGAAGCAACAACGGGTGCCGCTCCGGTTCCGGTTCCGCCACCCAATCCGGCAGTAACAAATACCATGTCCGAACCTTCGAGCACGTCAAGCAATTTCTCATGGTCTTCTAACGCTGCGTTGCGTCCGACCTCTGGATTAGAACCGGCTCCCAGCCCGCGAGTGGATTTGCTGCCGAGCTGAATTTTGATGGGGGCATTTGAGGCATTGAGCGCCTGAAGATCAGTATTGGCGACAATGAATTCCACCCCTTTTATTCCGGCCTCGATCATTCGATTGACCGCATTTCCACCGCCGCCGCCTACGCCGATTACCTTTATCCGGGCGCCAGTGATAGGTGGTTCATCGATGAACATCTTAATTCCGTTATTTTCCATGTGAAGACCTTTGTAAAATATTTCCATTATCCCGCTGCCCGGACCGTATAAAAGTATAACGTGTTTAAGCGCTTAAGACAATATTTGGATGATAACAAGATATAGTGCTGACGGAATGGAAGCATACAATGTTTGGTGGTGGAAATCCAGCCGCTGAATTAACTTTATCTAAATTTATCGCGAAATGTTTCAAACCATGCGGCAACCTTTCTCGAATGTGACTTGCCGCCGTTATTCCACTCGCGAATTTGGGACTTCATCGACGAAAATGCCAGCCCGCAGGCGACAGCCCATTCGGGGCTTTGAACCTGTTCGGCAAGCCCGCCAAAGTATGCGGGCTCTAGATATCCGAGCCGCGTCGGAGCGTCGAATACCTGCTCCGCGATCTCCACCATTCCACGCGCCATAGAACCGCCGCCAGTCAGTACTACGCCGCTTGATATCTGAGCGTTTGTACGCGCCGTTTCTTTTGCAATGTGCTGCAGCAGTTCGATCGCCCGCGGCTGCATTATGTCGCACAGAATTTCCTTCGAGAGTCCGCGTGTCTCGCTGCGGCCGACCGGCATAATTTCGATCATTTCCTGCTTTTCTTCGTCGTCCATCATAAATGAACCGACGCATCCGTAATGGTGCTTGATTTTATTCGCTTCCTGAATCGAAACACGCAGGCCGACGGCAATATCCTTCGTAAAATGCATGCCGCCAAACGGAAAAACAGCCGTGTGCTGAACAGCTCCGCGCCCGAAGATCATCATGCTCGTGATCTCCGCACCGATATTCACAAGAGCGCAGCCGTATTCCCGGTCGTCGTCCGTCAGCGTTCCCTCAGCGGCGGCAAGCGGTTCGAGCATCATACGCTCAACTTCCAGCCCTGCCCGACGCACTGCTTTTTGAAGATTCTGCCGACCGGCGCTCGGCCCGATAACGATATGTACCAGCGATTCCAAACGGGCACCGCTCATTCCGACCGGCTCGGTTATGCCGTCCTGGCCATCAATAATAAATTCCTGCGGCAGGCGGTTGATAATTTCCCATCCCGACGGCAGCTGCATCGCGCTCGCCGATTCTATGGCACGCTCGACATCTTCTTCCGAGATCTCGCGTCCGGCACCCGCGACGGCAACCACGCCGTTTTTATTCTCTCCTCGAAAATGCTCGCCTGAAAGATTGACTACAGCGGACTGAATATCAAGGCCGCTTACACGTTCGGCCTCGCCAACAGCTTTTCGGATCGATTCGGAAACTGCTTCTGCTCCGGTCACGATACCGCGCCGAAGCCCGCGCGAATCCGCTTCTCCGATTCCAATGATATTCATCTTCCCGTCGTCGGACGGCTCACCGACTACACAACGAACTTTGCTGGTGCCGACATCTAGCCCGATTGCATGGATTTCACGATTCATATTTCGCCTGTCACTTCGCTGTCGCCACCGATTTTCGCGGTGCAAGTATCATATTCTGACCGACCAGATCGACGGCCTCGAAAATCTCACCCTTGCCTACTATGGCATTGATTCCCTTTTTTAAGTGATCGCCGAAATTGTCCTTTCCGAGTGCAATCGAAACTGGCAATCCCGAATCTTCGGTTATGGCTTTCGGTTCGCGTAGATCGGCAAGGTCTACCGATTTAATCCTCGAAGCCAAATCAAACTCCTTCCACTCTTCAAGCATTTTTGAATAAGTTTTAACGCGGGCGAGATTGTCCGTGACCGCCTTTTCCGTTTTCGTTTCATCCCAGCCGAGCATTGCGAAGGGCAGCTTGTCTTCCTTTTTTTCAACCGGAGCCAGGACTCGCCCATCATTATCGACTAAGACATCGCCGGAATTAAGCCTAACAATAGCAGCGGGAACTCTTTCTACGACGTGAACCCTTATTCCGTTGGGTAAAACCCGCGACACGGCGGCCGATTTAACGAACCGCAGGGCTTCGACCTTTCCCTTGATCTCAACCAAATCGGCGTTCCAGGCACCGGATCTTTCGGTCTGGCTGCCCACAATCCTCTCGATATCCGGCTTTGACGAGCGTTCCACCCCTCGCACCTCGATCGCCTTCACATCGAAAAAGCCCGAAGCCGTTACGTTTCGATAACCCAAAAATCCGAGAACTCCAAGACAAACCAAAATGCAAAAACTCAGAAAGAACGGCAGTACGAAATTCCCAATGCGGCTCGGACCAGAACTTCGGCGTTTAGAGGGAACCGAACGCCGCCTTTTCGGCGTCCTAATCGCTCGTGCCGGGGCAATTTTCTTTTTGGTTTGTGTTTTCATAAACTTTCTCGCATTAGGATTTCTTAATTCCGTGTTCTCACGTCGGAACCGCGAGCGGTAGCGACCGGGGTTCTTTCTTCAGACTAGAGTTCGAAGTCAGGAATTCCTCAGACTTTCCAATATTTCATCCGACAGCCGCGTAACACTCCCCGCTCCTAACGTGATCACCAGATCGCCTTCCAGCAGATTTTCGGCAACCTTCTCTGCCGCCGTTTCGATATCTCCAATATAATTCACGTTCTTATGCCCGTATTTTCGTATATTCTCAGTTAGAACCTCTGCTGTAATTCCTTCGATCGGCTGTTCGCTCGCCGCATAGATGTCCAATACGTAGACGACGTCGGCGTTGTTGAACGACAGCGCGAATTCATCCATCAATTCCTGTGTTCGCGAAAATCGGTGCGGCTGAAACACGACGACCGTACGCCGTCCGCTTGAGCTGTTTTTGGCGGCGGACAAGGTGGCTAGAATTTCCGTCGGGTGATGGCCGTAATCGTCCACGACCGTAATGCCGTTTACATCTCCCTTGAATTGAAAACGGCGATTGGCGTTTTTAAAGTTAACAAACGACTCCGCAATTTTCGCGAACGGAACTTCTAATTCTAAAGCCACCGCCGTCGCGGCTAGAGCATTGTAGACATTGTGCTGTCCGGGAACGGGAAGATCGATCTCACCTAGAACTTCGTGGCCTTTCCAAACCGTAAACGACGAGCCGAAAGAATCGTTATATCTAATATTATGGGCTGAGATGTCAGCCTGAGCAGTCAATCCATAAGTCACCCGACGGCGTTTAATGTTCGGAATTATAAGCTGCACATTCGGATCGTCGAGGCAAATGACTGCCGCCCCGAAAAAAGGGACTTTATTGACGAAATCGGTAAAGCATTGAACGACGTCATCCATGCCCTTGTACGATTCCATGTGCTCCTTGTCGATGTTTGTAACGACGGCTATCGTCGGATACAGCATTAAAAAAGACCGATCGCTTTCGTCGGCTTCCGTCACGAACCATTCGGACTTCCCGAGCTTCGAATTGGAGCCCAGCGTTTCCACCACGCCGCCAACAACCGTCGTCGGATCGATTCCCGCGTGCCCAAGGACAGTTGCTACCATCGAAGTCGTCGAAGTTTTCCCATGAGTACCGGAGATTGCAACCGCATATGGTTTTAACACCATCAACTCCGCAAGCATTTCCGCCCTCGGAATTACCGGTACTCCATTCTCCTTAGCAAAAATAACTTCGGGATTGTCCGGCGTAACGGCTGAAGAATAAACCACAACTTGGGCATCACCGACATTTTCTGCCGCGTGGCCTTCTTCGATCCGTATATTAAAAAGCCTTTCAAGCCTTTCAGTATTTTTGGATTTTTTTATATCGGAACCCGAAACCGCAAAGCCGAGATTGCACAAAACCTCCGCGATCCCGCTCATGCCGATCCCGCCGATTCCGATGAAATGTATTCTTTTTACGTGTCTAAACATTCGGTTGTCAGTAGTCAGTTGCCGGTTGTCAGTTAAGAGGACAACTCTTCAATTAAATTTACTGTCGCCTCTGCGGCATCTTGCTTACCAAGCTTCTTTGCGGCGGCTTCCATGTCTAGAATCAACACTGAATTACCAGCCAATTCGCTGATTTCCCTTGCCAAGCTTTCGCCGCTCAAATCCGGCTGCAAGATCATTTTAGCCGCTCCCGCGTTTTGCAGGGCTTCAGCATTTTTCCGCTGATGATCATCGGCGGCGGTCGGCAGCGGTATCATTATAGACGCTTTTCCGGCAGCGGCGAGTTCCGCGCATGTCGTTGCTCCCGCACGGCATATTACCAGATCGGCTTTTGCAAATTCCATCGACATATCCGATATGAACGGCCGAATATCCGAATTCTGAAAACTCGACCGGTCGTAAAGCTCGCGGATCTTCGCAAAATCGGATTCGCCCGTCTGGTGCGTTATTTTCAGGCGGTCGGCAAATGTCTCTAAATGTTCTAGTGCCGCGGTCATCGCATTATTTATCGCTCTCGCACCCTGCGATCCGCCGAAGATCAAAATATGCAAATTGCCGTCACGCTCTCGTGGGCCGACATCGAAGAATTCCTTTCGCACCGGATTTCCGGTTACGATGCCTTTGGTTCCAAAAAATGGTAAGGCCTCGTCAAAAGTCAGAGCAGCTTTATCTACAAATCTCGCCAACTGCCGATTTGTAAAACCGGGCAATGCATTCGAATCCATTACCAAAGTCGGTATCCGCATCAAACTCGCCATTAAAACAACCGGCCCCGAAACATATCCGCCAGCTCCGACCACAACGTTTGGCTTGAATTCCTTAAGCAGCTTTCTTGCCTCCAAAAAACTCTTCGGCAGTATCGCCAATCCTTTTAGCTTCCCTATAAAACCGACATTCTTCAAACCCGCGCTGTCGATAAGTGAAAGCTGAAAGCCGTTCTCAGGCACTATCTTAGTTTCAAGTCCTCGCGCCGTGCCGACAAATAAAACCTCAGACGATTCATCCCGCCGCATTATCTCATTAGCGACCGCAATCCCCGGGAAAATATGTCCGCCCGTTCCGCCGGCGGCGATAAGTACACGCATATTTTATCTTGCTGTCCGCCGTTTCATCGCCCGTTTCGGCACGGGACGTTCAAAATTTTCCGCTTTTTCTACCGGCCTCGTTTGCCCAGCGTGCTGCGAGATATTCAATAAAATGCCGACGGCAAACAACGTCACGAGCACGGACGAACCGCCGTATGAAATAAATGGAAGCGGAATTCCTTTGGCGGGCAATATCGAGATGACGACACTGATATTAAAAAGTGCCTGAACTATAATCCCCGTGATGATCCCAATTCCAAGCAGCATCCCGAAACGGTCCGGTGCCATTAACGCTGCCCGAGTCCCTCGCCACAAAAGCAATGCGAAAGCAGTAAGCACCGCCAGCGTTCCGACCAGACCAAACTCTTCCCCAACGACAGAAAAAATAAAATCCGAATACGGATACGGCAGATAAAAAAGTTTCGCCTGGCCTTTCGCAAAACCTTCGCCGATGATCCCGCCCGAACCGATGGCGTATAGCGACTGAACGACCTGATAACCGGCATCGTCGGAATGAGCAAACGGATCGAGGAACGCCATCATCCGCTCGACACGCCACGGAGCAATTAGAATTGCCCCGATCCCCAACAATGCCATCGCCGCCGCGACACTCGCAATATGCACCAATTTTGCACCCGCCGCAAAATAAACCGCCGAGAAGATAGCGCATAGTACGAGCGCGGTTCCAAGATCGGGTTCGAGAAAAATAATGCCCGCGAGCAACACGAGTGCGGAGATACACGGAATGACGGTGGATTTTAGTTCGCTGACCGTGTTCTCATTCTTCGTCAAAAAATAAGCCAGAAATATAGGCAGTGCGACCTTAGCCATTTCCGACGGCTGAAATGAAATACCGCTAAAGCGTATCCAGCGTGTCGCTCCGTTTATCGGAGGAAAGCCGAATACGGCAATGAGCAGCACGACCGTTAAAGCCAAAATTCCATAAACGACGTATTCATTCTGGTATCGCCGGTAATCTATTTTGCTCGCCGCGAACATTACGCCGAGGCCGATCAGCGTAAACGCAAACTGTTTGTAGAAATATGTAAACTGACTCTGCGATTCCCGAAGCGCGATCATCGCCGACGCGCTGTAAACCATCGCCGTTCCGAATATTGCGAGTCCGGCGGCGATAGCGAATAAAAACCAATCTGTGCGGAGCGTGTTTACCATCCTTTGAAATCCGAAGTCTCTAATTTACCCTTACTAACGTGCGGGCTTCTGCATTGGAACCGCATTCAATCTGAGAACCTCTGACTTAAATTCTCTTCCCCGTACCTCATAGCTTTTGAACATATCGAAACTCGCGCAAGCCGGGGCGAGCAGAACGGAATCGCCTCTTTCGGCATTTTCAAAACTTTTTGTTACCGCTTCCTGCATGGAATTCGCCCGGATAATATCAGCGTGATCTTTTAGCTGCGATTCGATGTTGTCACCATCTTCGCCGATCACGACAAGAATTCGGACCGATTTTTCGATCAGATCGGCAAGCGGAGTATACGGAGCATTTTTCCCTCTTCCGCCCAGAATCAAAACGGTTTTGCCTTCACTTTCGCTCAGTGCTTCGAGCGCCTTGATCGTGGCATCGACGGACGTGGCCTTCGAATCGTTGAAAAACTGTATGCCGTCGATTTCAGCGACAAACTCGATCCGGTGTTCTACGCCTTTGAAATTCGCGATCGTCTCACGCATAGATTCCACCGACGCGCCGCAAGCCAATCCCGCTCCTAGAGCGGCCAGCACATTCTCGACATTGTGCAGACCTCGAAGAAAAATATCGCCGCGCGAAGTCAAAACCTTTTCCTTGCCATTTGCCCGGCAGACGAGTTCGCTTTCACGTAAAAATAATCCTTCGTCCAGTTCACGTCTGACACTGAACAGCGAAACATTCGCTTTCAGGCCCGCCGCCCAACTCGCGGTTATTTCGTCATCGGCGTTCAGAATGGCGATATCGTCCGCCGTCTGATTCATAAAAATGCGGTGCTTGGCGAGAGCATAATCAAGAAACGATTCGTAACGGTCGAGATGATTAGGCGTGACATTCAAACAGATCGCGACATTCGGGCGAAAATCCCTGATCGTTTCAAGCTGAAAGCTGGACAACTCAACAACCGTCCACGTTTCATCGGTCGAAGTTTCCGCCATACTAAGAAGCGGCGTGCCAATATTCCCGCCGACCTGCGTCTCGATACCGGCGTTTTTTAATATCTCACCGGTCAACGTCGTCGTCGTTGTCTTACCGTTCGAACCCGTTATCCCAACAATTCGCCCTTTCATAAAGCGATAGGCAAGCTCGACCTCACCGATGACTTCGCCATCTTTGCGATCGACGTAACGCGCCGGAATCGTATTCGAAGGCACGCCGGGCGAAATTATGACTAAATCTATCTGATCCAAAAGCCACGATGGAATCTGCCCGTCCATTAACCCGACATTGTGCGTTTGCTTCAAAGATCTCGCCGCTTCCGGCCAATTCGCTAATTCGTTTCTATCGTGAAGAGCAACAATAGCCCCACGCTCCGCCAGAAACTTCGCGGACGCGATACCGGACTTTCCGGCTCCTAAAACCAATGTTTTACGCCCTTCGATCTTCATCTTTCAATTCCCTCCTGTTGGTTTTTGTTCATCTTGTTCCGTGGTGAAAAGATATATGCACGAACAAGATGAACAAAAACAAGCAAGAAATTCCAAATATATTTCACCCTTTCTGTGATTAGGACAGATTAGGCGAAGAGCTAGAATTATCTAAGCTTCAAAGTCGACAAGCTTAACAAAGCAAACAAAATAGCCACAATCAAGAACCGAAAAACGATCTTCGGCTCCTTCCACCCCGCAAGCTGGAAATGGTGATGTAGCGGAGCTTGAAGAAATATTCGCTTTCCTACACCACCGGTTCGCTTTGTAAATTTGAAGAACGAAACCTGCATCATCACCGAAATAGCTTCAAGAATAAAAACACCCCCGATAAACGGGAGAAGGAATTCTTGCTTCGTTAGAATTGCTACCGTGCCCAGTGCTCCGCCGATTGCCAGCGAACCGACATCGCCCATAAAAACCTCAGCCGGTGGCGCGTTATACCACAAAAACCCAAGGCTCGCCCCGACCATCGCCCCGCAAAAAACGGTCAATTCGGAGGACGACGGATTGTGCGTCATGTCTAGGTAGTCAGACCACCGCCGGTCGCTCGCGACGTATGTCAAAGCCGTTAGCGCTGACATCGCGACAAAAGTTATGCTCGTCGCGAGCCCGTCCATTCCATCCGTCAAATTCACGGCATTCGAAGATCCCAGCAAAACAAAAATGATAAAGATCAAATAAATCGCCGGCCATAAATAAGTAATGCCGACAGGATCTGCGGTCGCCTTGATAAAAGGAATACTGATATTCCAGCTATAATTGGTCAGCCAGTAAAGCACCGCCCAGACCGCAACTGCGGTCACCAATTGCCCAGCCAGCTTTTGTTTGCCGGTAAGACCCAGGCTTCGCTTCTTGACGATCTTTATATAATCGTCCGCAAAGCCAACGGCGCCGAAGCAAATGGTCGCACCGAGAGCAAGCCACAAAAATATATTATCCAATCGTGCCCAAAGCAGCGTCGAAAGCAAAACCGCTCCGATTATCAGAACCCCGCCCATCGTTGGCGTGCCTTTCTTGGCTTGGTGCTCGGCGGACAGTTCTTCCCGGATCTCTTGTCCGACCTTCAGATCGGAAAGCTTCTTTATCACTTTTCCGCCGAACAGCAGCGAAATTAAAAGAGCCGTGATCGTAGCCATCGCCGTACGAAATGTAACGTACTGAATTACGTTCAACCCTCGAATAAAATACGACGCGGTATCGGTTCCGTATTCGCGGAAGATCAGTTGATATAAAAAGTAATAGAGCATCTGCTATGGGAACACTGGCTTCCAGCCGGCGTTATTCTTTCTCCAGTTCAAATTTTTCTAACAACTTCTCAATTACTTTTTCCGTCCGTACGCCACGCGAACCTTTAATCAAAACTACATCGCCGGTCCTGATCTCACCTGCGAAAAATTCCGCCGCAGCCTCGGAATTCTCCATAAAAATGGAGTTGCTCATTCCCGCAATCTTTGCCGCATCGGTCATTTCCGCCGCCAGTCCGCGAACGCCTACAAGCATATCAATTCCGCCAGCGGCAATCTCCCGGCCGACATTGCGGTGTTGTTCGATTTCGTCTTTACCCAGTTCGAGCATTTCGCCGGCGATAACAATTCTTCGCGCTGCGCCCGCTCCGCCTTCGATCAATGTTTTGACCATTGAAAGGAGTGCGGCGGGATTTGAGTTGTAAGAATCATTGATTACGGTAAGACCGTCCGCAAAATGCAGAACTTCGCCACGCTGCGGCGGCGGCGCGACGGTATGAAGGCTGGCCGCGATTTCGACTACCGTCATTCCGAAGCTATGCCCGACAGCAGCGGCGGCGAGTGCATTTAATATATTGTGGCGTCCGTTCAGCGGGAACAAAACTTCGGCTTCGCCATCGGGTAATTTGAGGGTAAATTTCGTTTCACCAAAACGCGAGAATTCTATATTAATCGCCTTTACATCAGCAGGTGAATCGATTCCGAAGGCAATCGTTTTGCCTTTACTCAGGCTACGCATCGCAATGGCAAAAGTATCATCTGCATTCAAAACGGCAGTTCCGCCCTCTTTCACACCTTCAACGATCTCAGCCTTCGCTTTAGCTACATTCTCGATCGATCCAAGATGCTCTACGTGAACGGGCAGAACATTCAATACGACAGCAACATCCGGCGGTGTGATCCGACAAAGACGCTGGATCTCGTTCATCGGCGTGGACATTCCCATTTCGAGAACGGCAACGTCGTAGCTATCGTCTTTCGCAAGATTCAACACAGTCAGCGGATGTCCGAGACCGTTATTGTAGTTTTTTATATTGCGCAGAACTTTGCGTCCGCTCGATTGGAGGACATGTGCGGTAATTTCCTTAGCGGTCGTTTTTCCCGCGCTTCCGGTAATTGCGACGACCGGCTTATTCCATTCAAGATAAACTGCGTGAGCAAGCTGTTGGAGGCCTGCGATAGTATCATCAACAAAAATCAACCGATCCTCGAATTGTTCGAGTTCGGATGAATGTTCGGCATACCTGTCGGGACGAACAACACAGGCCGAGGCTCCTTTTTCGAATGCCGATCCCACAAACTTGGTCGCGTCCTCGAAATTTCCGTTAAAACCATTGTTGGCATAATCCGGCTGAGCAAGGGCAAAAAAGACATCGCCCGCCTGCACGTCACGTGAATCTATCGCGAAGGATACGACGTCACGTTCGAGCAAGGCGGGTGTCATTTTCGGTGCCTCGGCTTTCATATATCTGATGGCTGCTAACAATTTCAAGTCTTTTCTCTTTTCTTCTCAGTCGAGGATTTATTTTTAATAAGCCCTTTCGGTTTTGCCTCCACCGGCAATTTCGGCGGCGGAGCGGTTTTAGATTTTGTATCTTTAAGGGGCGTTACGGACTTTCCCATGACCCCTGCTTTATCTATTTTGGAAACCGACGGCAGTGCTTTCGGATCCTCAGCCCTCGGACTTATCGGAAAACTAGTATCGTTTGACGATTCGGCATCGAGCGATTCATCGATCAGCGATGCGTTCGGCCCGCCGACGCCGTTCCCCACAGTCTCAGGAATATCCTCAACAACCGCTTCTAACTGCTCAGTATTCAAATCCGGCTTGACGTTCATCTCTGGGAGAATCTGCTCGGCGATCTCCCGAAAAACCGGCCCCGCAACCTGCCCGCCGTTGCGCCCGCCGACCTTTGGCTCATCGACAACTACGGCAATCGTGATTTCCGGATTTTCAGCCGGTGCAAAACC
>JANMSP010000350.1:0-1536 GCA_031389475.1 Pyrinomonadaceae bacterium | reverse complement strand
CGAGGCCCGCCGGGCCGAACTCGGAATTCCGGGAATGTCGCTGGTGATCGTCAAGGACGATAAGATCATTTACATGAAAGGCCTGGGCTACAAAGATTTTGAAAAAAAGATCGCCGTGACGCCGGACACGCAGTTTGCGATCGGTTCGGCGACGAAGGCATTTACGGGCCTAAGCGTTTTGATGTCGCAGGACGAGGGCAAACTGTCGCTCGAGGATTCACCGAAAAAGGCTCTGCCGTATTTCAAAATGCATGACCCGGAAACCGATAAAAATATCACGATCCGCGATCTGCTCTCGCATTCGTCCGGCCTGAACCGCACCGACATCGCGATGATAACCGGTAAATTAAACCGCGCCGAACTCATCCAGGTCGTCGCTCAGGCAAAACCGACGGCGAAGCTCCGCGAGAAGTTTCAGTATCAGAACATTATGTTCACCGCTGCCGGAGAGATCGTCGCGACGGTGCAAAAAACGCCGTGGGAAAAATTCATTACCGACCGCGTTTTCAAACCTCTCGGAATGACGAGTTCGACGATGTCGATGAAGCAGATGGCGAAAACGAAGGATCATTCCTTCGGCTACAGCTACAATTTCGACACGAAGAAAACCGAAAAACTGCCCTATCGTGACATAGATGAGATTGCCCCGGCCGGCTCTATAAATTCGAGCGCACGGGATATGGCCGAATGGCTGCGGTTTGTGATGAACGGCGGAAATGCCGGCGGCAAGCGGCTGGTTTCCGAAAAAGGATTTGAAGAATGGCTGAAACCGCAGGTGAAAACGGGCAGCACCAATTACGGCCTTGGATGGTTTTTGCAGACGTGGAACGGCATGAAGGTCGTCCAGCACGGCGGAAATATTGATGGCTTTAATGCGCTCGTTGCGATGATCCCGGAGAAAAAGCTCGGTTTTGTCATGCTGACAAATGTATCGGGATCGCCGCTTGGAAACGAGCTGATGCCGCTTGTCTGGCACAACATTCTGGGCGAAACCAAATCTCCCGAAGCGGTCAAGCTTCCGCTCAAAACGATGCAGTTCATGGCCGGGAAATACCGTCTGGAAGCCGCAAAAATGGATATTGAGGTGAAGATCGAAAACGAGGATCTCGTCATGGTTGTTCCCGGCCAGCCTCCGTATATTTTGGAAAGGACAGGGCCGCGGCAGTTCAAATTATCGGGCGCGCCTGATGGTTTTGCCGTCAAATTCGTTCCCGAACAGGATGATGCCACTGAGCTTCAGCTTACACAGCCGCAGGGCAATTACAAGCTGCCGCGAATAAACGCGGACGGCACGGTCGGAGCAAAAACGGATGTCGCGGCCGCTGATCCCGCCGTAAAGATCACGATCGATGAACTGATGCAGAAAGCCATCGAAGCCGCCGGAGGCGAGGCGAACTTGCGTAAGGTCAACACGCGGATTTCGACATTCACCATCGATATGGAAAATCAGGGCGTTCAAGGTTTTGGTACTTCCTACGCGAAGGCCCCGAACAGATCCGCCACCGAAATAACGATGACCGCGCTCGGCAAACCGAT
>JANMSP010000312.1:0-11420 GCA_031389475.1 Pyrinomonadaceae bacterium | reverse complement strand
CTCGTAATCATCCAGCCTGACAAGCAGTTCCCGGAGGTCTTCCGTAGCGTTTAACTGTCGCCGGGCTTCTTCCTCTTTTACTTCCAACGGCTTCTTGCCGGCATCGGACCGGGCAATCGTCAAAACCTTTTCGCCCTGTGTCTCGGCTTCCTGCAGCATTCGCCGGTTGTTAGCCAACGATATTCCCGCCATTACGAGCAGCAAAAGCACGAGGAACGCCCCCACAAGCGTCGCAAACCAACCGAAGATCGGGGCTTTCGCTTTTTGGGCCAGAAATGTTTTCGTCAAATCCTTGTCGCGCAAGACGACATCACGAAACAACCTCTCGGTAAAATACGAGTTGCCGACCGATTGCGGCGTGTTCCCGGCGGCTTTGCCAATCGGCGCAGCGGTAAAATAGAATCCGCGCAAGAATGGGTTTTCGCTAAAAGGATTCGGGCGGAAAAGGGCATTCATGAAGGAGCCGAATTTGCGCCGGGCCGAGCCGAAGTGGAGCGGAAAATTAAAGATGCGCAGTTGCCGAACCGACGGAAATGGAGCGGAAAGCCTTACGAGGCGACGTTTCATCAACGAATTGTGCAGAAGCTCATATTCCGCGTCGAACGATGCTTGGGCATTTTCACTTTTCTCGATCGGAACCGTTGCACCCCAAACAAGCGATTTATCTTCATTTTTAGAACTCGAAAACGAATCGCGAAAACCTTCGATCGTGTCGGCATGCGTGAAAACCACGTAAACCGGAAAGCGAACCTTCAGCCGCTGGATGGTTTCGTCGAGCCGCGAGCGCAAGACCTTCGCCGTTTCTTCCATCTCACGCTCATCGGATTTGAGGATCTGTTCGGTATTTACGACCAAAATAAATCCGTCAAGCGGACGATTCGGACGATATTTCTTGACGGTTTCAAGCAGCGATGCCCACTCGTCGCCGTCAACCCCTTCGGTTTGGTAGCGGCCGGCGGTATCGACAAAAACTGCGTCGCTGGTAACGCGCCAATCAATATTTCCGGTCGGCCGCACAACCTTTTGCTCGGACTGACGCTGGCTCGGAAGCGTTTGAAAATTTAGATTCGAGCTCATTACCAATGAACTCTTGCCGGATTTTGGTGCTCCGGCTACGAGATACCACGGAAGCGAATAGATCGCGTCTTTACCATTTCCGCTCAGATTCGAAGTTTTCAGGAATTGAACGGCTTCTTCCGTTCCGCCCTGCAGATCGCCATAATTGCCGGCCGGAGCCGCAAGTTTTTGAGCCTGCCCGTCAACTGGTGCGGTCTCGACGGCTTTTCCGGCGGTGGCTTCGGCTTCCAGCTTCGCCTTTTTTTTGCCGCGCCGTGAAACCATGAACATCCCGAACAGTGCAAACGGCAGTGTCAGCAGTAAAAGGCCGATAACTATGATCCTGTGATTTTGGCCGACACCGGTGATGGGAGCAAAAAAAACGAGCAGCGAGGCAACGCCGTAAAACGACATCATTCCGCCAATACCGACTGCATATTTCAACTGGTTAAGTGCAAAACTCATTTTTATGTACGGCAGGCCGCCTTAGCTTGGCGATTCTACGCTAAAACTGTAATTTATTTACCGTATCCTGCAGAAATGTCGATGACATTAAAAACATCACCAAATAGGCTACAAGAGCTAAGCCTAGACCGGCTCCGGCGCCGATTTTTGCCCAAATCGGCATCCCGCGTTTCTTTGGCGGCACGGGTTGATCGTTCGCCAGCCAATTCGGCGACAGATCGACGGCCCTGATCTTCCCGGCTTTTACGAGTGCATTTGCCGTTTCCTGCATTGTCGCCATTAATTTTTCCTGCTCGTAAACCGCGTATCTGCCTTTGAAACCGAGCAGCATGCAAAAATAATAAATCTCGACCGCATCCGCAGTCGTGTCGATCTGTTTGAGCATTGCTTCGAGCTTGTCGAAAAACTTATTGCCAGCCAGTTGCTCACCAAAATATTGAAGCTGGAGCGGGTTTTTCTCCCATTCATTCCGCATCGCGAAATTATTGGTCAAAACCGTTTCATCGACAAATGCGGCAAGCGCAAATTTGGAAACCTGAACGATCTTGCTGTTGAAACGGTATCGTTCAGCCCGCTTCTCAAAATCTTCGAGCATCGAAGCGATCTTCGGCCGGAGTTCGTTCGAAGGCTCGACAATGCTGGATTTTACACGCAAGACGAGATCAAAGATCGGCCCGGCGAATGTAACTAAATCATTTTTTGTAGTGGTTTCGCTCATCGCTATTGTCTCAAATTTTAATCCGTGCAGCAGTAGTAACTAATCCGCTCCTTGCAATTTCAACCATTTACCGCGATGAAGGTAACTTATCGCCGCTGCCTTTTCCGCAAATGCATCGTTTATCCCGTTATGTGTAATCTTTGGAGGTTTCGGTCCGCCATAAGACTCATAATGTTCATTTATATATTTTGCATCGGCCACACCGATAACTCTTGAAAATCCAATCTTACTGCCGCCTATACCTTGCAAAAAATCTTTATCCTCGGCGGAAGCAATACTCGAAGCGTTTTTAATCGATCCATTCCAATAAATCAAAATCGATGAAACCCCTTTTCGAGAACAAAGTACTGCCCAATCTTTCTGCCCTTTTATCTTAAACTCACCTTTTATAACATTATGTGATCCAGGCTGAATGTAAGACTGCGGTATCGTACATCGGCGTCTAGTCAAATCGCTAATAATTGTCTTCGGCAGTTGTGAAAACATCTTCGGATCAAGGCGTACAGTCTTCTTGTCGGCCACTATCCATTGGTCTTGAGCTTTAACCTCAGCAATAAATAACAAGGCGAAAATCAAGACTCCAATTTTTATCAGCTTTTGAGCCATGTCAAGGTTTTACCGCGTATAACTCCAGCTTTTCATCCGGAATATCGTTCGGCACGTACACCGAGATGACCTTTGAGCCCGCGATGCCTTTCCAGTACGGGCCGATGCTGTCGAGATGGAAATATTTAAAGCCGACGCGGGCCGGGATCGGTGCGGGCGGCGGATTAGCGTATGTCAGAACAACGCCGGGAAGCGCCGAGCCGATGACCGAATCTATCACGTCTCGCGATGCTACTTTTACGACTCGCGGCACGCCATCGATAAGTTTTGCTTCCGGGATCTGAGCCCGGACGGCGAGATAGAATGCGGCGTCTTTGAGCAATCTTTCGTCGTCGATGCGGCCGACATAGAGTGTATCTCGTGTTTTTTCGAGCGGGATCGGCACGCAGCGGCTCGGGATAACAGTTTCGAGCAGGTCTCTTAACTGGCCGGAAAGGCTATAAAACGTAAAATAAAGATCGTCGTGGTCGTACTTTACAATGTCCTTCGGGTGAAGGTCCAGCGAAAAGGTCATTAGCTTGCCGACAAGCTCTGCCATTTCCAGATAAAGCTTTTCCGGATGGACGAGCGGCGAGCGGAAATAATGGGCCATCGACGGTATCGAGGCGTTTATCGTATTCAAAAGCCAGAAAACAGCAACTTCCGACGTCGTAAAATCCGCCAGCGAAGCATTGCTGTGCCGCCGCTGTTCGCCTAGGCTGCCGCTTTTCGTAATAAGGATCTCGACTACCTGACGCAGCATATTTGCCACCCAGGTCGATGCCGAAATTTTCAGGACCGGCGGAATGTAATCATCGGAAATCTTTAGTTGGCCGGTCGGTGTCCGCTGCAGCTCGGCGATCTTAATCGATGTAAAGCCGTCGCGCAGTTCGTCGTCGAAAATTATCCGCAGGTTGCTTTTGGCATAGGCGAGCGGCTGTTCGTTTGAGCCGGTCGTCTCGTCTTTGACCAGCGATCCCTCCTGCAAAAACCGGATATTGCCGTTCGATGCCGCGATGCCGCTGGCCTGAAAATTGGCCTCGCCGGCCTTCTTTGCGGGAATCGCAAGATGCACGCCGAGCTTTTCAGCCTCGACCTTAAAATGGTTTCCAACGGGCCTGAGATCGGGCACGGCTTCCGCGTCCGGGACATTTATCATCAGGCCATCAGGCATTACAGCGCGGCAATTCGTTATCTGAAAGTTGCCGTTCGCGACTGCTTCGCTGTTCACTGCCAGATTCAAAACGCCGTAATCGTACTGCATCAGCGACTGCACGCGGGAGTTCAAAAGCTCTTCGTGATAGTTGTCCGATTGCTGAAAGTGATGCGGCGTCAGGAGCATCCCTTCGTTCCAAACAATTTTGCGGTATTTGCTCATAAACGGATTAAGACGTAAATAGTAGAACGAGTTGGGAAATTAGTAAACAGCAGATTGCAAACTTCGGTTTCGGCTCAATATTCTTCCGCTTATCGTCTTTTCAATCGCTTCTTTCTAGGCTTAGTACGCATAGGCGGCGGCGATGCTTTTGCCGGCGGCTTGCTTTCCTGATTCTCCATCAATTGGCCAAAGAATTCCGCAACCCAGTTTTCGCCTGTTTTTTCGGCGAAATTTTCCGGGTGTTTCTCTACAAAATCGAGTGCCCGGATCATCGGCAAAAGACCGAGCCTTCGCGAACTTTCCGTCTGCCCGATTGCCCGCAGGGAACGCGAGGGCTTGACCATCAACGGCATAAGATCGATCGCATCCGCAGCCGGACTCGAGCAGTTTTCCGCCGGCGACGTGACGAGATATTCCCGGCAGGCGAGCGGCCGCGATTCATGGATCGAACACGATTCATCTTCCAAAAACGGACACGGAACGCCTTGCTTAAAATAATCCTGGACGAGCGACGCCAGCTTTCTCGGCCCGTATTCAGGATCGTTCGGGCGTGGATCTGCACATTCCAAAACCTTATCGAACCAGCGCAATCCGGAAAAATGCTCGTATCCGTCCGTGAAACGCTTGCGGATAATACTTTGCCGCGGTTCGGGCATCTGCGCGACCAGCTCGGCCAATTGATAAGCTTCGATCTCGGCCAGCGGAACAGGCTGACGGCAGCAGGCTCCGCATCCGGCCTTGCAGGAAATCGTTTTTCCCTCCGCGCCCATCCCATCGGAGCTTATCCCGACAAATGCATTCGCCATTTGATGAAAAACCGGCAGCATCCGATGCGGTTTGACCGGTTTGGCCGGAACGGTCATCTGCATTTCGAGAGGCTGGCCGTGGATGTTGATAACTATGTTTCCTGTGATCCATTCCATATGGAGTTGTCGGTTGTCAGTAGTCGGTTGTCAGTTCAAGAAAAGATTGGAATTTATTGTGAGAGCCAATTGAAATCAATGTAACCAGTGTCTTAACTGACAGCTGATAACCGACAACCGACAACTCACAAATTCAACGCCTCTGCATTGACGCCAAATTCCTTCGGATTTTGCGTGACTGTTCCGATTGCCAGAAAATTAAGTGCCCGGTCGAATTCCGCGGACGTGATTTTATTGTTCTTTTCCAGAAACCAAATCGTCCGGATTGTCCGCGTGCTCTCCTGCGTTTTGTTGGCTAGATCCTGGAGCATATTGCGTAATTTCATGGTATCGCCGGCTGCTCCCTGATCGTACGCGGCGACCATCAGCAGCGAATCTTCGGCGAATTCGTTGCCGATGTGCGTGCCGAGTTTATCGTAAACTTCGGCAATCCCGGCGGCTGTCTGGACTATGTCGCCGCGCGAATTTCCGAGCTTTGTGATCGCCGCGACCGCCAAAAATTGCGGCTTCATATTCTTAGCCTCGGCAAGCGATTTGATCTGGGCAGCGTTCTTGCGGGCCGAATTAATATTGTCGGCCAATGCGGATTTTCCGAGGTTTTTTAACTTGGCGTTTACGCGGGCAGCCTGTTCGCCGGTCAAAAATGCCTTTGGATCATTCTGCGCGATCTTTCTGAGAAATGCGGCCCCGTTCTGCTCGATTTTGCCTGTGTCGGTCAGATTTTGGCCGGTCGGCGGCTGGCTATTGATTTCCGTCGGCAGGTCATTAGACGGGCCGGAAAGCACGGGCGTGGACGACATTCCCGGCGTGGGTGATTTTTTTACCGGATCGTCATCGCCTGCCTTTTTCGGTTTGTCATCGTCATTCGCGGAATAAACGAATTCGTCGTCACTGTCAGCTCGATCAGCGGGCGTACCACCTCGGGTGAAAAAAAATATTAGCCCGCCGACCATCACCAGCATAATTATGCCGAGGACCGGAGCGATAATAAAGAAACTCACGGGTATTGAACTGCCGCCTGCCGGAACCACTGCAACGGCAGGCGGCAGAGCGGAAGCGGTATTGGGTTGCGGAGCCTCGGCTTCGGCAATCGGCGGCACGTCCGCATCGTCCATACCGTCGCTAATGTTTATTTCGACGCCGCCTAAATTCAAAACATCGCCTTTCCTTAAAACAGCCGCATCGGTAAGGCCTTTGTCGTTAAGCTTGGTGCCGTTGCTTGATCCGGAATCGGAAACGACGAAATCTTCGCCGTCGCGCTCGATCCGCAGATGCTCGCGGGAAAGCCGGCTATCGGGAATGCAAAGGCTGCTCTCGGAATGACGCCCGATGGTAAAAATAGCGCCGTCAACCGCGACGCTCTTTTCTTCGCCAGTTGGATCTTTATATTTAAGCCAAAGCTCAGTCATATATGGAGCAGGTGGAGCACGGACGCCTCCGTCCGATGGCGGTGTCCGCGAACGCGTTATGTTACCGCCAAGCGATCATAGCCGCTAAAAGCCTGTTCGCGTCGAAGCGACACTCATTCGGATGGGGGCGTCCGTGCTCCTGCGGTTAGTTCGAATACGTCGATAACGGCTGCAATTTGAGGCCGAAATCCTGCGGGTTTTCTCCGATTATCGCCGCCGCAAAAAACTTTGGGACGTATTTAAAATTCTCCGACTGAAATTGTTCCGACAGTTTATCGCCGTTGGCGATCAGCGTCCAGAAATCACGCGGCAGCCCGGAACCCGAATCTAGTGCCTTGACCAGGTTAGAACTCAATCCGCCTTCGCCGCTGTTGTAGCTTCCGATGGCGAGCGGGACGCTTGCGGGGCCGGTGCCGTAGCGTCCGGTCAACGATTTCATATACGATGCCGCAGCTCTCGCAGATGGCTCGGGTTTGCAGCGGTCGTCGGGGCTTGTCGGGCTTGCTCCCTTTATCACGCCTTCGTTCGGCGTGAAATGATTTTTGGCGGTCGAAAACGTAAATTGAAACATACCGAGCGGCCCGGTCGGACTTTGCAAACATACGCAATGTTCCGATTCGATCATCGCAAGATATAGCCCGATTCGCGGATCGGTGGATTTTTCATTGAATGCCCTAACGATAAAAGGAGCGTTCTTGCTAGCCCGCTCGTATGTGACCTGCAGATTATCGCCGAACCTGCAGCCGCCGAGCGGTTTTACGCTGATCCGTTTTGCATATCCATCGGCAAATCCCTTTATCTTATCGAGCGCCGCCGCCGGGATTTCTTCACTGCTTTGATTGCCGATGACCTGCGCGACACGCATCGCCCGTACGCCCAAATACTGCCGCCGATCGGCTTCCGACAGGTCGAGATAGGTCTTGCCGCTAGGTATCTGAAACAGCGGTTTTGAGTTTCCCGGTTCGGTCGATTCGACTATAACTGAATTGTCTCCGGTCGTTCCGGTAGATTTTGTGCTCTCCGCTTTCGGCGTCGGCGAAGATTTTGTTGCCTTATCCGGCTTGTCTTCCGGCTCGTCGAAGTCTTCCTCGGATTGGGCGATCTCGGTTTTTCCACCCGCCAAAACCTTGTAGCCGATAAACACCGCCGAAACGCTGACGATCAGGATCGCACAGGCGATCAATGCGATCGGCAGAATGCTAAGTGCTGACGTTTGCGAACTTGCGACAGCTGCTGGTGCCGGAACCGAATACACAGGCGCAGCAGCGGCCTCCGTCTTTTCGACGATTCGCAAAGTCAAATTCGTCGTGTTGCCAATTTTAATGACATCGCCGTTTCGCAGCGGCGTTCCGGCCGGAGCCGTTTTTTGTCCATTGACAAAAGTCCCGTTAGAGGAATTTTCATCGACGACCCAGATGCTCTCGCCATCGCGATAAACGGTCGCATGAAGCCGCGATAATCCATCATCGGCAAACCGGTGCTGAGCCTCGCTCCCGCGCCCGAACGACGTCCGTTCGCCGTCGATGCGAATTTCCTGCGTGCCTTCCGGCGTTGGATATGTGAGCGCAATTTCGAGCATGCAGAATAATTCTAACGCAAAGCCGCAAAGTCGCTAAGACGCAAAGTTAAGCAAAATTATTCTGCTTATAATCGACGGCCCTTACTACCTCTGCGTCCTGGCGGCTTCGCGGCTTTGCGTTAAATTCCAAATATTACATCGCGAGCCGATATAATTCGGAGATCGGCTTGTCTTTCTTCAACCCGAATTTCCCCGGATTCTCCGCAACGATCCCGGCGGCGAAAAATCTTACCAGTTGCTCGCGTTCCGGTGCCGTTTTTATCGAATTCCAGACATCCTCTCTCTTCGCCGGTAGGGTCGCCTTCCAGACACCGGCGTCCTGAGGTGTTTTCCCGAATGCGGCGGCGCTGTAAATTATGTCACCGTCGAAGACGCCGAAGACAATCGCCTTCATATATAAGGCAGACGCCTTGGCCGCGCAATTTTGCGACGGGTCGGACAGAGTTTCCGTTCCGCACGGCCCGTTATACGAGTTCGCCGCCACGAATTCGGCTGACATTTTCCACAAACCTTCGCCGCCCTGTTTGTCCGGATTGAATTTGCTGCGGCTCATCGCAAGCATATAGCCAAGCGGCGCTCCTATATTTTGCTCGCGGACATATGCAATATTTATCGCGTCGCGGTATTTCGACGCGCGTTCGAAATAGCCTTCCTGAGCGTATTCGGCGCTCCTTTTCTGCACTTCCTGCAAAAATTGCTTGTTCGAAACGTTGTAAGCGAAATTTCCGGTGCCCGACAATTGTTTGACCAACAGCTTCGACATATTCTGCACGTCGATCAGCGAAACTTCTTTGCCTTTCGGCCCGACCGGCGTTTCCTGTTTGTTGCCCTGCACGATCTCCGGTTTTTCTTCCGGTTTTTTAATCTCGCGTGTTTCGAATGCGAGCATCACCGGTGCACCCGGCGGCAATGTATTCCCATCTTCGTCGATTAAGGTTATAGCCAAATTATGATCGACGCCGTCGGAAAGATCGGGAAATTCCTTCGGGTCGATGGTCACGGTGAACGGAGCCTCATCGGTCGAGGCAAATTCGACGCCGTCTACTGTAAATATCGCCTTCGCAACGCATTCTGCATCGGTCGCATCCACTTCGATCTCTGTAGCGGCGATAATTGTGTCTCCGGGTTCGGGCTTTGTGATCTTCGCCGTTGCATTGCACGATGAACCGCTTGCGTAATAGACCGCACCCGCGACGACGACAAAAACGACAGCCAGAAGGCAAGCTCCGCCGGCAACCATCAGCATCGTGTTCGATCCGCCTGAGACCGACGCAGGTGTTGCAAGGCTCGCCGCCGGCGGTGCCGCACCCGAGATCGGCGGCATCCCAATACCCGGCGAACCTGCAGGTGCATCTCCAGCCGGTGCTTCGTCTTCAGCCTTGACGATCTCGAATCTTATCTCGCTCGTGCCTCCGAGCAGGATCACGTCGCCGTCCTTTAGATATGCCTCGCCTGTAAGTTTTTGGCCGTTAAGAATGGTACCGTTGCTGCTGTTTAGATCGATGAGGCAGAATTCCTCGCCCCGCCGCTCGATCTCGGCGTGGCACCTCGAAACGTTCGAATCGTCGGGAAATGAGACGAGATTATCGGCGGTGCGTCCGAGAGTCGTTACGCCCGGAGCTAAAACAATCTCACAATCCCTGAATTTTAACTTCACTTCCGGCATAACACGTAATGCCGCAAACCCAGCGGCTATCGAATGAACACTCAGCTCGCCAATGAAAACAACACGACGTTGACGCTGCATTCAAAACTTAAAACTGCTGAGCATTCACGAACAGTTCGTCCGTGATTAGACGAGCCGAGCATCAATATTTTGCCGTCAAAACGTGGTTGAATTCCACGTTCCGGCAATGAAATATGCATAGACGAACGCCAGAAAAACGATCAACAGTGCAAGCATTCCGAGAAGCGCCAGTGCTATCAACACCGTACGCATACCGCTTGATTTAGCCGCCGGAACAACCGGGGCAGCCGCGGGCAGGTCCACTATGCTGGGTTCGGAAAGGTAAGGCTGCGGCTCGATATTGACCGCTGGAACCGGAGCGGCATTAGGGATTTCCGGAATGACCGCCGGCTGCGGAGTAGCAGCGTGACCTTCGTGAGAAACTGTAGCGGGAGCAACCGGAGTTTCATCCATTTCCAAGATAGGATCAGCAGACGGCTGTCCGAGCGGGGCGATCGGCGTATTTGAGGCGATCGACGGTATATCGAGCACATCGCCATTCGGAACCGCTCCGCCGGAATCTTCGATCTGCTTTAGATAACCCTGCGGCAGATAACCGCTGGTTTGTTGAAAAACAGGTTCGGGCATCGACCACGTTGCCGGAGCAGCCGGTGTCGCGGGCATCGGTGGCGTCGTGTGTTCGTCACCGGTTTCCATATCGGGTACCGCTTGATCCTTGTCAGGTTCTTCACTCATAGCTTTGTCGCTCCTTATTAATTTACTTAAAAAGTTCTCTTCTCGGTGTGCTCCGTGTCTTACCTTGGTGTTCTTTGTGTCAAAAGATTTAAACACAAAGGGCACAAAGGTAAGACACAGAGCTCACAAAGAAGAATCGGCCTTATTTTTGAAGATCGAGCACGTCAGAGCGGGTGATAATGCCCGTTATCCGCTTGAAATCCTCGATCAGCACCGCCGGATTTTTTTGCAGGTGCAATTTTATCTCGGCCAGATTCGTATCCATTTCCAAAACAGGAAAGCTTTCGTCCATCACGTCGCCGACGGTCGAATTCAGCAGATCGCGATTCTCGATGAGTTTGGCTAAAATTCGGCTTTCGCGCAAGGACCCGACCGAGCGGTTATCCGCGAGTACCGGAATCTGGGTGACGCCGCTTTCGTTCATTTTCGTGATCGCCGAGCTGACCAGTTCATCCGGCGTGACGAAAATAAGATCAACGGGAGCACCGGAATTTTTCGTTTCCGCTATCAAACCGGCGGTGATCCGCTGCGGTTCGAGCAGCAGTTTTTCCTTCATCCATTCGTCCGAATGGAACTTGCTCAAATAGTGCTCGCCGGTATCGCAGACAATAAACACTACCAGACCGTTTTCATCAAGCTCTTTTGCGACCTTCAAAGCCGCGGCGAAGATCGTCCCGGTCGAGCCGCCGCAAAATATTCCCTCGCGCCGACCAAGCAGCCGTGCAAGGCTGAAAGAATCGCGGTCTGTAACATTGATGATCTCGTCGATTATGCTCAGATCCGCGTTGCCGACCGGCAGATTTTGGCCGATGCCTTCTACGAGATACGGTGTCGCTTCGGGAACGTGGCCGGATTCTTTATAAGTTTTAAATATAGAGCCGTACG
>JANMSP010000308.1:0-9446 GCA_031389475.1 Pyrinomonadaceae bacterium | reverse complement strand
ACCATCAGCGGTTCAGGTTCGGTTAGCATCGAAATGCGTCTGAAACGCGGCCGCGGCTACGTTTCTGCTGAACTCAATAATGACGAAGACCTTTCCGTCGGATATATTCCGGTCGATTCGGTTCATACGCCGATCAAGAAGGTGAATTACATCGTCGATAAAACGCGTCAGGGATCGAACACGGAGTTTGATAAATTGACGATTGAAGTTTGGACGGATGGTTCCGTCAAACCGGAAGATTCGATAGGCCTGGCCGCGAAATTGGTGAAAGACCACATGTCGATCTTCATCAATTTCGAAGAGGAAGAAGAAGAGTATAAATACGAAGACATCGCCCGTCCGCCGCTTATGCGGAACGACTTGCTGGATAAGCCTGTCGATGAACTTGAGCTCTCGGTTCGGTCTTATAATTGTTTGAAGAACGCCGATATTCGTTCGATCCGCGATCTTATTCGCCGGAGCGAAAAGGACATGCTCAACACCAAGAATTTCGGCAAGAAGTCATTGACCGAGATCAAGGACCTGCTCCACGGAATGGGCCTCGATTTTGGAATGGATTTTGACGAACAGGGAAATCCGATCCCGGGATCGGGCGGACGAGACCTAGACTAAACAGTCTGGAAAGTCTAAGAAGTCTAGGAAGGAAGATTCCCAGACTTCCCAAACTTCCCGACTTCCCAGACTTCCGAGACTTAAGAAAATGAGACATTTAAAAGCACATCGTAAATTAGGCAGAACGACCGAACACCGTATTTCGCTGCTGCGCAATCTGGCGACATCGCTGATCAATGCGGAGAAAGAACATATCGTAACGACCGTTCCAAAGGCAAAGGAGCTGCGCCCGTTTGTCGAAAAGGCAATCACGCTAGCGAGAAAGGCCCAGCACCTATCGGGTGACGACGCCAGGGTTCGCGAAGTTCACCTGCGCCGTCAGGCGGCAAGATTTTTCCACGCTGGAAACAGCACGTTTAAGGCTGATCAGAGCCGTTTTCGCGGTAAAAAAGGCGAAGCGAAGGAGCCGATTGTAAGGACTGCCGGAGTCGCAGCAGTTCAGCGTTTATTCGGGGAACTCGGCATGCGTTACAAAGACCGTGACGGCGGCTATACCCGCATCATTAAACTCGGACGGCGCGTTGGCGATAATGCTGAAATGGCTGTGATCGAATTGGTCGATAATGCGCGAGAGATCGCGTCTAAAGGCTAATCTTTGAAGGAGTAAGTGCACGATGAGTGAAATTACGGCTTCGACAAAGGCTAAAGATAAATCGGCGGGTGGGAAATCGGACAAAAGCGGTCAGGGCGTCGATCCTTCGTTCAATATGGATGAGCTTCGCGATCTTGCGAAACTTGTCGATGACCACGGCTTTACGGATTTTGAGTTCGAGAATGAGAACATCCGTGTCCGGTTGAGCAAAACGCCGCCGGCCCAGATCGTTCAAACTGCACAGCCGACTGCGGCACCTGTTACGCAAACCCAAGTTGCACCGGGGATTTCGCACGAACCGGCTCCAGCCGTAGAAGAAGAACTCTATAAAATAACGTCGCCTATTGTCGGAACATTTTACCGTTCGGCCGGTCCTGACAAAGATCCTTATGTAAAGGAAGGCAGCCAGGTTACAAGTGATTCGGTCGTCTGCATTGTTGAAGCGATGAAGCTGATGAACGAGATTCAGGCCGAAGTTTCGGGAGAGGTCGTCAAGGTTTATGTCGAAAACGGCCAGCCGGTCGAGTATGGGCAGCCGCTTTTTGGTATCAGGAAATAGAAGAACAGCCACGAATCACACTGATTGCACGAATAAATTTAATTTGTGATACTCGTGTAATCCGTGGCTAAGTTTTTAGATGAAGACTAGGGAAATTCGAAAAATTTTAATAGCTAACCGCGGCGAGATCGCTATTCGGATCATCTGGACCTGTAAGGAAATGGGCATCAAGACAGTTGCCATCCATTCCGAAGCCGACCGCGAGGCTTTGCATGTTAGATACGCTGATGAAGCTGTATGCATCGGCCCGGCCCAGTCCGCCCTTAGTTACCTCAATATTCCATCGATAATCAGTGCAGCCGAGATCACAAATGTTGATGCTATCCATCCCGGCTATGGCTTTCTTGCGGAATCCGCCACCTTCGCGAAGATCTGCGAGGACTGCAACATAAAATTCATCGGCCCGAAGCCTGAAGTGATCGCGATGATGGGCGATAAGGTCGAAGCGAGGCGAACGATGCAGGCGGCCGGTGTTCCGATTTTGCCGGGAAGCCCCGATCCGATTGAATCGCTGGCAGAGGCAAAAGCAATAGCGAGAGAAATCGGCTTTCCGGTAATTATCAAAGCAGCGGCCGGCGGCGGTGGGCGCGGGATGCGAATTGTACGCTCGGAAGATGAACTTGAAACGAATCTTGAAACCGCGCAGGCCGAAGCTTTATCGGCCTTTAAGAACGGCTCAGTTTATATCGAAAAATATATCGAACGCCCGCGGCACATTGAAATTCAGGTTTTAGCAGATGAGCATGGTAACTGCATTCACCTGGGCGAACGCGAATGCACGATTCAGCGTCGGCACCAGAAATTGCTCGAGGAAGCTCCTTCACCGGTAATCACCAGGGAACAGCGGGAAAAGATGGGTGCCGTTGCGGTCAAGGCGTGTCAGGAGATCGGATATTCGAGTGCAGGAACTTTCGAATTTCTCTTAGACGAGGACGGATGTTTCTATTTCATGGAAATGAATACCCGTATTCAGGTCGAGCATCCGGTAACTGAGATGGTGACGCTTGCGGACATTGTTCGCAATCAGATTCGTATCGCTTCCGGCGAAGACCTTCAGTATCAGCAGGAAGACGTACAAATCGTCGGGCATTCAATCGAGTGCCGGATAAATGCGGAAGATCCGAAGACATTCGTGCCGAGCCCGGGAAAAATTACCGCCTTCAACATTCCGGGCGGCCCCGGCGTTCGGGTGGATACGGCTGTTTATCCCGGTTATGTCGTTCCGCCTTATTACGACTCGATGATCGCGAAATTGATCGTTCACGCACGAACGCGGGAACTCGCGATTGCCCGAATGCAGCGGGCTCTCGACATGATGGTCGTCGAAGGTATTAAAACGACGATCCCGCTCCACAAAAAGATCATGGCTGACGAGCGGTTTCGCAAAGGCGATTTTTCGACGAAGTTTATGGAAGAGTTCGAAATGTAGCCGGAGCGTTGATTTTTATTGGGTTATCGTGTAGCATTTGCATAGACTTAACCCAAGATAATAATTTTGAGAGATAAGCGAAATTTTGCGGTTATCGCTTGTAAAAAAGCGAAGTTACTGCGAGCAAGGAGAGACTATTTAGAGTCAGGTTTTTTATGTCAACAGTTAAAGAATTAAAAGAACAGATCGTAGGCGACTACAAAACACACACATCGGATACGGGTTCCTCACAGGTGCAGGTGGCACTTTTAACCCAGCGGATCACTGAATTGACGGCTCACTTTAAAATTCATAAGAAAGACAACAATTCCCGCAGAGGCCTGCTCCAAATGGTCTCGAGGCGTAGGAAACTGCTGGATTATTTGAAAAGAAGGGATATCGACCAATATCACGAGATAATCAAGAAATTAGGACTAAGAAGGTAAATTAAAGTTCCAAGTTCCGAGTTTCGAGTTCCAAGTTTAAGACGAGTTCTTAACTTGAAACGCGAAACTTGGAACATGGAACTTTGCAATGGCTGCTTCGAGCCATCATAAAAGAGGTTCTCGCGAAGAATTTGTCGGCGGCTGCTGAACGTGACAGCGATTTTTGGCCACACACAAAAGGGAACCATCATAATAGAAAGAAATTTCGAAAGACGGCGGGGCTTCACGACACAGCACCCGCCGTTTTTTATTTTTGAGGATTACACATGAAGAAAAAATATTTGAAAGAATCGATCAAGGTCGGCGACAAAGAATTGATCGTCGAAACAGGGAAGGTCGCGAAACAAGCCGACGGTTCGGTAGTTGTCAGATACGGCGACACAATGATTTTGGTAACGGCGGTGAGCAATCGCACAGCGAAGGAAGGGCTTGATTTTTTCCCGCTGACGGTTGAATATCGCGAATCGACATACGCCGCCGGCCGCATTCCCGGAAATTATTTCCGCCGCGAAGGCCGTCCGAGCGAAAAGGAAGTTTTAACTTGCCGCCTGATCGACCGTCCGGTTCGTCCGCTGTTTCCCGATGGTTACAGATTTGAAACGCAGATCGTCGGCAGTGTGATATCGTCCGACTCGGAAAACGATCCTGATGTGATCGCAATTACCGGGGCCTCGATGGCTCTGTATTTATCGGATATTCCGTTTACGACTCCAATCGCCGGTGTCCGCATCGGGCTTATAGACGGCACATACATAGTCAATCCGACATTCGACGAACGCCGCGAATCCGATCTCAACTTGATTGTCGCGGGTACCGAAGAAGCCGTTGTAATGGTCGAAGCCGAAGCTCACGAAGTTTCGGAAAGTATTATGGTCGAGGCCATGATGCTGGCGCATAATGAGATAAAACGCCTTTGCTTATGGCAGAAAGAACTTTATAAAGCACTCGAAATCACCAAGCGTGAATTCACGCCGGCTGCAATTGATGAAAATCTACTTGCCGAAATTGAAAAGAGCTTTGGCGAACGGATGAGCCAAACTCTCGATACAACCGGAAAGGACAAGATCTCGAGCTACGCGGCAATCGACGCTCTCAAAAAAGAAGTGGTTGACAGCTATCCGTCTGATTCGCCCGAAGTTCGGCAAATGGCCGGAAAGGTTTTCGGCAAGCTGAAGGAAAGGATCTTCCGCGAAGACATGCTCGGCAAACGCCGCCGCCCCGATGGACGTAAGTTCTCGGAAATTCGTCCGATCAGCTGCGAAATTGGCTGGCTGCCGCGAACGCACGGCTCGTCATTGTTTACACGCGGTGAAACACAGGCGCTTGTTACGACAACGCTCGGTACGAAAATGGACGAGCAGTTCATGGACGACCTCGAAAAAGGTGAGGTTCGCCGCCGTTTCATGCTTCACTACAATTTTCCGCCTTATTCGGTGGGCGAAGCCGGACGTTTCGGCATGACCTCACGTCGCGAAACAGGCCACGGAAATCTCGCCCGCCGTGCAATCGAAGCGGTTCTACCCGACGAAGCCGATTTTCCTTACTCGCTTCGAGTCGTTTCCGAGATCACCGAATCGAACGGTTCGTCATCGATGGCTTCGGTCTGCGGCGGTATTTTGAGTTTGATGGATGCAGGTGTGCCGATCAAACGACCGGTTGCCGGTGTCGCGATGGGGCTTGTGATGGAAGGAAACCGCTACGCGATCCTTTCGGATATTGCCGGTGCCGAAGATCACTACGGCGATATGGATTTCAAAGTTACCGGAACGAGCGAAGGAATCACCGCCCTGCAAATGGATATCAAGGTTGCCGGAATCAACGCGATGATTTTGCAGGAAGCTCTTGAGCAGGCGAGAAAAGGCCGTCTTCATATTCTCGAAATAATGGAGAAAGCGATTGCCCAGCCACGCGAAGATATTTCGGAATTTGCACCGCGCATCATCACACTGATGATCTCGCCGGACAAGATCCGCGACGTTATCGGGCCCGGCGGAAAAATGATTCGTTCGATCACCGAAGAAACCGGTGCGAAGATCGATATTTCCGACGACGGAACCGTACTCATCGCCACAGCGGACGGTGAAGCCGGTAAGCTGGCGATTGCACGCATTCGGGCACTAACCGCCGAAGCCGAGATCGGAGAAACCTACATGGGAACCGTTTCTCGCATTGTCGATTTCGGAGCCTTCGTCGAAATTCTTCCGGGGCTCGACGGACTGCTGCACATATCGGAAATCTCCGACCGCAGAGTCCGCGATGTTCGCGACGAACTAAAAGAAGGCCAGCAGATCATGGTCAAATGCATCGGCAAGGAAGGCAATAAGGTCAAGCTTTCCCGCAAGGCACTTTTGCCTAAGGAAGAGGGAACTGGAGGCGGTAACGGCGACGGTGAACGCGATCGCAATGACGAAAACTAGCACGAGGCAAACCTGACTCGAAAAATGGACGGCTTCGGTCGTCCATTTTTAATTGCCCCATGAACGGATCGGGCATGCTTTTGACACCACGTCCAAGATTCCCAGTCGCCGCAATTTCGGGCAAATCAGCGGACCCGCATTTGTCGTCGTCAAACGAGCTGTACTCCCCGGATTCGTTCAGCTACGTTGTAGGTTCCTTCGATCTCGATACTGCGTTTTATCGGATCGTTCACGATGCTGTCATATTGTTCGACCGTACCGCTTGATTGCCAAATCACGGTCAGCTTATCAAGTTGGCGGAACCAGTTCCCCTTGCCATCGAGCGGCACGGAAAACGAAGGCGCCGTCGCTGAGGCAGGTTTTCGGCGTGACCAAATCGCGCTGCCGTCGTCGTTGAAGTGATAGTAATAGGGAGTGTTCCGCCAGGTGACTTCCCACCAGCCGTGGAAGTTCCGGAAAGTCGCTGGTGATGAGTCGCCTTCCGTAAAGTGCAGAATCGAGACCATCGGATGCTTGGTCTCGACGGCGGTATACTGTGTCCAGTTGTCGTCTCCGCCGCCCCTGCCGTTAAAGCTCTTATGGTTGAGCCGTGTATGGTTGACGACCGCAACCTTGACAGCACCGGCCGACACGACGACCTCCTGTACGATGACCGCATGGCCATGGACGTTAAAGCGGCTCGCGTCGTCCGCACCATAGGCGATGATGTCGGCCTTCTTGACGATGCCGGCTCCAAGTACTAAACGCGCGTCCGCGAGGCTGACCAGATCGGTGAGCAGCTTTACCGAACCCGACTTGAGCAGGTTGTCAACCAGCGGGCCTACCGCCAGCGAACCGTTGGAGAAGCCACCCTTGCGAAGGCATTCGGAAACGAAATGCGAACAGTCGTTGAGACCGGCCCAGTCCTGAATCTTCACGCGATCTGTCGCAGGGATTTTCGCGGCGTTGTACTGAAACCTGACCAAATCCGCCACGTGGGGCTTGCGTATAGCGAAAAGGTGATCGGTCCATGAGTCGTCCTGCAGGAACACGCACTCCCAATCAGCCGGACTCAGTCTGAGTTCGTTCAACTTGTTCTTAACATTGATCGGCGCATTGTTCAGCCAGACATCTCCGTCTTCACAGGGCCGGAACCAAAATTGGTCGGCGTGTGCGAGAACCGCATCTCGATTTACCATAGTACAAGGCCTCCTTTTCGTTCGAACTGATAAAAGGATGACCGTTTTCGCGTTGCGTTTTTGCGGTTATTTCGTGCGACCTGACTATTGATTAATAAATACCGTAGATAAAACGTTTAGATCCGCGTAATATCAAGCCCGCCTGAAATTTAAGGTGCCAGGCGAGTCAGAGGTTAAAAAATGCTACAATCTGAATTTGAATTTTGAACTCAAACCAATATTTATGTCTGCACCAAATATAGAAACTATCGTATCCCTGGCTAAGCGGCGGGGCTTTGTTTTTCCGGCGTCGGAGATTTACGGCGGGCTAGGAAGCTCGTGGGATTACGGTCCGCTTGGCGTCGAGCTAGCGAATAATATCAAGCAAAGCTGGTGGCGGTGGATGGTTTATGAACGTGACGATATCGAAGGGCTTGATTCTTCGATAATTCAAAACCGCAATGTCTGGAAATATTCAGGGCATGAAGAAACCTTTTCCGACCCACTCGTCGATTGCCGTGACTGCAATGCGCGTTTGCGTCAGGACAAGCTCGACATCGACCCGGCTGACGGCAAGCATATCTGTTCGAATTGCGGATTAAAGAACCTGACCGAACCGCGCCCATTCAATCTGATGTTCCGCACCACGGTCGGTGCAGCATCATCAGACGAAGACGAATCGGCGTTAGCTTATCTCCGCCCCGAAACGGCGCAGGGAATTTTCATAAATTTCGCGAACGTGCTGAATACTTCGCGCAGAAAGCTCCCATTCGGTATCGCTCAGATCGGTAAAGCGTTTCGCAACGAAGTCACGCCGGGCAACTTCATCTTCCGCACCCGTGAATTCGAGCAGATGGAGATGGAATATTTCGTGCGGCCGGAGGACGCTCCGCGCATTCATCAGGAATGGATCGACGCTTTTCAGCACTGGCTCGAATCGCTCGGCATTTCGTCCGATAATCTTAAACTTTACGAGCAAACCGACCAGGAACTCGCCCATTACGCGGAGCGCACCGTCGATTTCCTCTACCGTTATTTTCCCGAACGTGCAGACGAGGACAAGCAGTGGGACGAGCTAATGGGCATCGCCAACCGCAAGGATTTCGACCTCAAAGCCCATTCCAAAAAGCCCGAAGACGCGGAAGGCAAACGCCTTAACCCCGATTCCACCGACGATCTCTCATATTTTGACGAGCCGACAAAGCAGCGTTTCTATCCCTACGTCATCGAACCGGCCATCGGCGTCAACCGCACGCTCCTCGCCGTTTTGATGGATGCCTACACCGAAAAAACGAACGACAAAGGCGAAATGCGCGTGATTCTAAAACTAAAACCCGAACTCGCGCCCATCAAAGCCGCCGTTCTGCCCCTCGCCAAAAACAACCCCGATATCGTGGCGCTCGCGAAAAAGATCAAATCCGACCTCCAGTCATCCATGCGTGCAGTTTACGACGACACCGGCGGAATCGGCAAACTTTACGCTCGCCAAGACGAGATCGGCACCCCGTTCTGCATCACCGTCGATCACGAAACTCTCGAAGACAACGCCGTGACTGTGAGAGATCGCGACACGTGGGAGCAGGAGCGGATTTCAACCGGTCAGTTAAAAGAATATCTAACGCAGAATTTGTCGACCTAAACGCCTGAGCTCCCCGGACACGCACTCTAGCCGGGGTAGCGTGAGGTGAAGCTCGTAATTTCATTGCAAGCAGAACGCAAGCAAGTATCTAACATTAGCGGCGCACTACCATCTCCATCAATTTCCCGGGAGCTTCCTCGGTGATCATCTCAACGCCAGCGTCGAATGCCGCCGGCGATTCCGCTGTCGCGACGCGAACCATACCCTCCTTGAAGGCCTCGGCTGCAATCCGAATCTTGGGCGACACCGCCGTGGCGGAGGTGCCTGCGGAAGTTGTTGCTACACTGCCCGCCGCCACGGCTTGAAAGCTAAATATCGCGACGGCGGTCAGCGCGACCGCCGCTGCGGTTACACCGATGATCACTTGAGCCCTGCGTCCGGCGAGTTCGGTTCCTTCCCTGAACGCCGTCAACTGCTGGTCGGCCTTGACGAAGCTCGCGAGGCCGACGGCGAGTTGGGTAAGAGCGCGGGAAGGGTTTCGCGCCTGCAAAGCAGCGTCGGCGGCACTCAAAGCATCCTGGGTCGCCTTCCAGATCGCCATCGTGTGCTTGGCCGGGTTCAATGTCTGGACGGCAGCTCCGACGACAGGCCTCATCGCGGGGTTGATCGCGATGTT
>JANMSP010000282.1:0-7223 GCA_031389475.1 Pyrinomonadaceae bacterium | reverse complement strand
TCGCACGGTCGCCCGGCTCTCGGACGGCCGATTTAATAACAACCGTGTCGTCATAAATTTCGGGCACTTCCATTTCAAAGAGCCGCTTGACGAGTTCCGAAGATGCACGCGAAACCTTGATCTGCTGGCCCTTCTGATCCTTGGAAACATCTACGATTACAACACGGGTCCGCTCGCCCTGATTCCATATTTCGCCTCTTGACTGTTCGCGTTTCGGCAGTATCGCTTCCAGATTGTTGCCGAGATCGATGACCATATCCCCGCGTTCAAAGCGTTTAACCGTTCCGTTAATAAGCTCGCCTTTTCGGTCGATATATTCGTCGTAGACCTTCTCGCGGATTGCTTCGCGGACCTTTTGAACGAGTATCTGCTTTGCCGTCTGCGCGGCGATGCGGCCCATTTCTTCCTGCGGCAGGGGAATCAGCAGCATGTCACCGATCTCGACCTCGTCACCGGCCATTTCCTGAGCTTCTTCCAGCGAAAGCTCCGATGAAGCATCTTCGACCTCTTCGACAATCGTTTTCTGGACGGCGATCTCGATCAATCCTTCTTCGTTGTTCCATTCGACCTGAATGCTGTCGCCGGTTTTGTCCTGCGCTTTGAACTGCTTGCGGGCCGCCGCTTTTACCGCATCCTTCATCGCTTCGATGATCATTTCGCGGTCAAGTCCTTGCTCGGCGCACAACGCTTCTATACTCTGTCCGATCGATGATGTCATAAATTAATCTCGTCTAGCCTACGAACGCTTCTTCTTAAATTCTTTTTCCAGGTCAACCCTCAGATTCGCTTTTGATACGCTGCCGTGGGGAAACCGGACGGTGCCGTTGGTCTTGTCTTCAAAAATGATCTCGTTTTCCTCGATTCCCGTGATTCGGCCGATAAAAACTTTCTGCCCGTTTACCGCTTCAACGGTTTTGACCTTCGCCTTTTCGCCGATAAACTTTTCGAAATCCCCAATGCTGTAAAGCCCGCGTTCCAGCCCGGGCGATGAAACTTCCAAAAGATAAGCGGACGGTATAAAATCGTCTGCGTCGAGCACCTCTTCGATACGCTTCGAATAAACCGAGCAGTCCTCGATAGTTACGCCTTCGGGCTTATCAATAAATATCCTGACCGTATAACTCCGCTTCGCACCGGCAATCTCTGCATGGACAAATTCGACGCCGATTTCGGCCGCGACATTCACTGCGATCCGGCGAATTCCTTCTTCGATAGAATGGTTCTCCATGGTATTTCGACCAAAATAAAAAGTGGGTGCGAAACCCACTAGAGACGACCTGCGCATCGCACGAAACGAATATTGTATCTGATTGAATGCGGAAAAGGCAAGCGGAGCCTACATGTCGGCTTTGATCTTTTCCATAGTCGAAGCCATTTCGGAAAAGCGTTTTTAGATGTTTTTGAACTGATCTGTAGAAGCGGAAGCGGCGAATTCTTCGAGCATCACGGCGAATTCGCGGGATGCGGCGATCAGGCGGTTGGTATTTTTGTTTGCGTCCTTTCCGGAATCGGGTGTTTGCGACAGCGCTTTCTTCGATTCGGCGATGCCCCAATGCGTAAGCTTAACGAAGTACTTGCGCCCTGTTTCGGTGATCCAGCTTTCGGCGAGCAAATGACTCGAGATACTGTCGAGACTCGGGAAAAACCCTTCGCGTTTGAGTAGTTCCTTCATATCGACCTCGACGGTTTCCTTTCCGCCGGCTACTTCGAATATCTTGGTCAGGATTTTGTGATAAACGTCCATATTAAAATTGGCCCCGAATGCCTGGAAGATTCATAAAAGCAAGGCGTGCCGCACCGAGAATTCCGGCATCGTCGCCGAGTTCGGCGCGGATGATCTTAGCACGTTCCGCCGGTTGACGAAATGCTCTTTTCGTAACTTCACTCTGCAAATCGCCGATGAAAAGGTCCCAAGCGGCCGCCGCTCCGCCGCCGACGACTATTACTTCAGGATTCAGAACGTTTATTAGGTCGGCGAGCGCGATACCCAAATACGAACCCATTCTGCGAAAAACCTCGATCGCCAGTTTGTCTCCCGATTTCCCGGCGCTGAAAACATCGAGCGGCGTCAATTCGGCCGTTTCTTTCAGGGATGAGTCGGGAAAAGCCTTTAATAATTCGAAAGCCATCCGCGTAACAGCAGTAGCCGACGAATATTGCTCGACGCATCCGACACTTCCGCAGCCGCAGGGAGCGCCCAGCGGCTCGACGCAGATATGGCCGATCTCGCCGGCAGTGCCGTCTATCCCGCGCAGCGGAACGTCGTTTAGTATAATCCCGCCGCCGACGCCCGTGCCGAGCATCACCATTATCGAGCTGGCGAATCCGCGCGACGCTCCGAGCCAGTGTTCGCCGATCGCGGCCGCCGTCGCATCATTTTCCACCGTCACGGGAAGGCCTATCTTGGCCGTTAGCTCCGTCGAAAGATCAAGCCCGTTTAGCTCGGGCATATTCGGTGCGCTTCGGATCGTGCCGTGTTCGAAATCGATAACGCCCGCCGCAGCAATCCCAAATGCTTCTACATCCAGTTCGCTGGAAATCGTGTCACGGCATTCGACCGCCAATCGTTCAATTGCCGACAGCAGATCTTGATGATCGTCGGCGCGGGGCGTAGCAGTGCCTGTTCGATAGAGAAGGCCGCCGTCCGAATCGACGGCCGCCATTCTCAGGTTTGTCCCTCCGAGATCGGCCGCTAGAACAACTTTTTTTCTCATTACTCTTTTAGCACCGGGCTATCGTTTCGGCCGTTCGCCTTCCGGAACATTTTTGTAAACGTCTTCGAATTTTGCGTAGCCGTCCTTAATGACCGTGTCCATCAGATTATCTTTATCGACGGTCACAACTTCGAGCAGGATCGCGGGCACTTCTTTATTTATCACATCGTTTTTGAAAGGAGTTGTCGTTAAGGCTTCCTTCTTCGCAAGTTTCACGGCGGCATCCACCGCACCGCTGGCGAGCGGAATTATTGCCTTATAAACCGTCATGGATTGTTCGCCTTGAGCGATTCTTTGGAGTGCGTCTAATTGGGCGTCCTGACCTGTAACGATGACCTTTCCCTTCAAACCTTTTTTGCCAAGAGCTTGAACGGCTCCTCCTGCCATTCCGTCATTCGAAACGACGACTGCCTGAACATTATCATTATATTGAGTAAGAGCATTTTCGACAAAGTTGAGAGCCAATTCCGGCTTCCATTCAGCGATAAACTGGCTTGCGACAATTTTTATATCGCCTCTGTCGATTGCCGGTTTAAGCACTGCCATCTGCTCCTTTTCCATAATTGAAGCATTATTATCGGTATTTGACCCGAAAACCATTACATAATTTCCCTTAGGAACCTTAAGCAATGCATATTCCGCAATTTTCCGTCCTATTACCGGCACTTGATGCGAGATATAAAGATCGATCTTGTCCGAATTGACCAAACGGTCATAACTTATGACCGGAATATTCTGCGCCTTCGCTTTATCGACAAGAGATGCTGCCTGGGTTGCTTCGTTCGGGGCGATAACTAAAACGTCAATTCCTTGAGTCAGCAAATTTTCCACATCGTTAGCCTGGCGTTCCGAGCTATTGTCCGCGACGGTGATCACGCATTCGACGCTGATCTTCCTGCAATGCTCTTCAAACGCCGCACGGTCACGCTGCCAGCGTTCTTCTTTTACTGTCGCCATCGAGAATCCGATCTTAACCTTTTTAGCTGGATCGGCAGGCTTCGCGGCCGAATTAGTTTGCGGCTGCGGCGTGCCGGCACACGAAAACACGAGAGCCGAGGCCAGCAAGAGAAAAAGTAATCTTAGTTTCATAGCATTTATCTCCTTGGAAAAGAAAGGACTTCCAGATTAAATCAAAAAAGTTGAACTTCGGCAATCGAAACGGCATTGGTAGTGAGCAAGTTCGAATTTTCACGAGTTACCTCAAAATTCAAATTGCACAGGTTCTGTTGATATTTTGAACAGATCGAGAGAAATTGCGACCTTGTTTCTCTCCGAGCGTGGCCGAAGAAAAAGTTTTATCACAGAACGATAGGAAGAAGAAAGACAAAGCGGACACAACTCGCAGTGCCGGCTGCGCTCGTATATTTATAATTCAACCTCACAAAGTCGCAAGTAATACTGGCATTACTCGGGTAGTGCCACAGTTTGAATTTTCAGAGAAGATTCCGGTCTGATTTGTTTCATGTATTTTTGTGTTATTTCGTGGTTTCAGTCTTAAATCCGGAACCACTAAATCACACCAAAAGACACGAAAATCTGATGAATCCTTTATGATTCGGTTTAGATAAAACATTAGTTTTCAAACTTACGCACTATCATTTTTTGGGTAGTGTCCTACTTGTGTGGTGCTGGTCGATATTTTGAGATTACCATTCCTTAGTCTTGCTTCGCGTCCTTTGCGGCTTTGCGTGAAACCTCTTTCTCACGCAAAGGCGCAAATCAAAGCCGCGAAGGACGCAAAAAAAAGAACACCACGGAACTAGGACACAACCATTTTTCGATATTTGTTTGAATATACTTCCAATTGTGTTATAACTATTTATCAAATCAAACTTAAGCCGATTTACAAATGTCGTGCTCACTGTTTACAGAAAGTTTTATTAGATGTTGGTCGTTTTTATTGACACGCAGGCATGATTCGTGTAAAAGTTTCTTAGGTTTGTTTTTTGAAATTATTGATTAGGTGCGATTTCCGGGTATTTGGAATTCAAAATGAAGGGCGGATTGTGTTCAATTCGTCGTGAATTTCGAGTACGGTTCTGAAATAACGGATGCACTACCTGCCCGAATCAATAAATTTGCAGATATTCCCTAATGCCGATTGATCGGCTTATTTCGGGAAATAGCTATACTACAAAGGATTAAAGGATTGCACAGGAGGATACTAAACCCAATGTTCGGCAAAAATTGTTTTCGTAAATTTATCACATCATTCACGGCCGCTGCTGTATTGTGTGTTTCTTCGTCATTTGCCATTGCGGCACCGGCGGACATCACAGGCGAGATCACCATCACGGGACAGGTTTCGGTTAATGGACAGAGCACCGTTTCCAACGCGACTATCATTTCGGGCAGCACGATCGTAACCGGTTCGGATTCGAGTGCTGTTATCAGCCTCGGGAAAGCGGGCAGGATCGAAATTCTGGCTGACTCGAATATGGTATTGAACTTCTCGGACAACAGCATCGTCGGAATTCTTTCCTCAGGAAAGACCCGCGTTTCTAATGCTCCGGGCGTCGCAACATCCGTTACGACAAAGGATGCATCGGTTATCGCCGATGCCGCTCAGGCTGACAGTTTCGCAGTCGAAGTCGAGTGTTCACATACACACGTCGATGCTACTACCGGTCTTGTAACGATGCGTGAGGGCAGCACAGACAAACAGGTCGCGGCCGGCACGACGGCGACTGCCGGCAATTTGGCACAAACGGGCTGCAAGCCTTGTCTGCGTCCGAATTCAGCTCCTCCGGTTCGCTTCGGCGGCCCGTTGTGGTTGATTCTTCTTGCCGCCGGTGCAGCAGGAACTGCCATCCTTTTAGGTGGCGATGACGATATCGATATTGGCGGCGGAACAGTAGTCGTTAGCCCAATTCGCTAGTAATCGGTCCTGATAGTTCTTATATTTTTTGAACTCAATGCGGGTCATATTTTTACAATGTGACCCGCATAATTTTGTTTTTATCGCGGCATTTATTTTTTCTTTTATATTGAGCATTTATGCATATTGCAGTAATCGGCACCGGATATGTTGGTTTGGTAACAGGTGCGTGTTTTGCGGAATTCGGTGTCGATGTTACCTGCGTCGATGTCGATGTAACAAAGATCGAAAAATTGCACCAAGGTATTATTCCTATTTATGAGCCCGGCCTGGACCAGATAGTCGAAAAAAACGTTAAAGCCGGACGCCTTCATTTCACTACCGATATCAAAGAAGCTGTTGAAAAGGCTCTCGTTGTGTTCCTTGCGGTCGGAACTCCGCCACAGGAAGATGGTACTCCGGATATGAGCTTTTACCGGCAGGCGGCGAAGGACGTCGCCGAATCGATGAACGGCTATAAGGTACTCGTCACAAAATCGACCGTTCCCGTCGGTACGGGCAAATGGCTGCGCGAATTCGTTGCCGAAAATCTCAAAATGGATACGACCTTCGGAGTCGCATCAAATCCTGAATTTCTGCGCGAGGGAGCGGCCATTCAGGACTTTATGCGTCCCGACCGCGTTGTTATCGGCAGTAACGACGACGAAGCAATATCGGTAATGAAGGATCTCTACCGCCCGCTTTATCTGATCGAAACACCGGTGGTCATTACATCGCTCGAGGCCGCCGAATTAACCAAATACGCTGCTAACGCATTCTTGGCAACAAAGATCACCTTCATAAACGAAGTTGCAAATCTTTGCGACGCCATCGGCTGCGATGTCCACGACGTTGCCCGCGGGATGGGAATGGATAACCGCATCGGCCGCAAATTCCTTCATCCGGGGCCTGGGTACGGCGGGTCTTGCTTTCCGAAAGACACGCGTGCATTAACAACCGTCGCGGATCAATTCGGCGTCGAAACTAGGATCGTCGATGCTGTCATTGAAGCAAATGAACGTCAGCGTGATGCGATGATCCCGAAGATCGAAAAGCTGGTCGGTGATTTTGAAGGCAAGCTAATCGGCGTCCTCGGCCTTTCGTTCAAACCGGAAACGGATGACATGCGCGAATCTCCGGCGATCGAGATCGTTCACGCTATGATCAAACTCGGAGCAAAAGTGAGGGCGTACGATCCGGTCGCGATGGAAGAATCGAAGCATTATATTAACGGCCTCGAATACGCCGAAGATGAGTACGGAGCGATAGCAGGTGCCGACGCTCTGGTGATCATCACAGAATGGAATCAATTCCGCGCGCTCGATATGGAAAAGGTGCGTGAGCTGTTAAATGCTCCGAAGATCGCCGATCTTCGCAACATCTACGAACCGGCTGATATGCGAGAACTCGGTTTCGAATATGTCGGCGTCGGCCGGTAAGAGTAACGCGTTTACGCGTGATTCTTACGTTGCAGTTAAACTATTAAAGGTCTTGCACACAACGGAGATCACGCGTAAACGCGTTACTCTTGCCTTTCTAAAATTATGTCCTTCTCGACAACTATATTGGTCACCGGCGGTGCCGGATTTATCGGTTCGAATCTTGCGGACGAACTTATACGGCAGGGTGCGAAGGTAAAAATACTGGACAAT
>JANMSP010000278.1:0-5296 GCA_031389475.1 Pyrinomonadaceae bacterium | reverse complement strand
AAATAATCGGCTGGAAGTCCAAAACATACCGCGGCCTTTGACTGATTCTGAGGCTCTCGTGCGGGTTTTGAGATCGGGTATTTGTAACACCGACCTCGAAATTATAAACGGCTACGCGGGATTTCAAGGAACGATCGGTCACGAATTCGTCGGCGTGGTGGAAGAATCGATTGATGCTCCGTTTTGGATAGGAAAGCGTGTTGTCGGTGAAATAAATGTGGGCTGCGGCGCTTGTTCGCTTTGTCTAGGCGGCGATGCAAGACACTGTGCAACCCGAACGGTGCTTGGAATTCATGGTCGCGACGGCTGTCACGCCGAATTTCTGCGGCTGCCGGTGCAAAACCTTCTTGAAGTTCCTGACAATGTCTCGGACAACCAGGCAGTTTTTGCCGAGCCTCTCGCGGCGGCTTTCGGTATTGCCGAACAGGTTGAAATTTTGCTGGAAACAAAGATTGCTGTTATCGGCGACGGCAAGCTCGGAATTTTGTGCGCGATGTCTGCCGGTCTGAAATCCGCGAACGTGACGCTTGTCGGGAAACACCAGGCGAAAATGGCAAGAGCGATTGGAAACAATATCGAACGTGTTTTACTCGATAGTATTTCCGGCAAATTGAACCGATATTTTGATGTCGTGATCGAAGCGAGCGGTTCGGAATCGGGTTTTGCGACCGCGCTCGATCTGCTCAAACCGAGAGGCAAACTCGTGCTTAAATCGACTTTTCACGGCAAGCCGGCATGGGAAGCATCGCGTGTGGTTGTTGATGAGATAACGATAATCGGCTCACGCTGCGGACGGTTTGCTCCCGCACTCGGTCTTTTGGCGAATCGGCAAATATGTGTCGATCAGCTGATAGATGAAGAGTTCAGCCTGCGGGATGGAGTGAAAGCGATTGAGAAGGCTGGCCAAAAGGGTGTTTTAAAAGTGGTTTTATCTATGGATGCATAGACGCCTGTGTCCAGTCTTAACGGCGTGCCGAATTCTGATATAATGCATCTTATAACTTACTGCCCATATCTCTAGATTTTAAGGAGACGCATTTATGTTTAAGTCTACGCGAAGTAGTTTTCTTCAAAGCTCAACATTTTTGGCTGCGATTCTGACTGTAGCGGGCTCGTTGGCGGCACAGACGGCTACATCGACGGAACAACTAAAATCAACGATTACTTCCCCAGAACGTCTGTCCGCATCATTCGCCGAAGTGGCGAAGATCGTCGAACCGGCGGTCGTAAGTATAGACACGAAGGGAAAAGTTCCGGAAGTTACGACAAAAAGCGACGCGGCGCCGGGAGATCCCGACGACATTATGGACTTTTTCCGCCGCCAGCTGCCCAGACGGGCGGCTCAGTCGGTCGGCAGCGGATTTATCGTTGATAAACGCGGCTACATATTGACGAATGCCCACGTCGTCGAAGACGCGGTGCGGATCAACGTCAAACTCGATTCAGGCGAAGAGTTCGCGGCCCAAGTAATAGGGACGGACGAAGAAACCGACCTTGCTGTTTTGAAGATCGAAGCGGGCAAAGACTTGCCATTTGTAAAACTCGGCGATTCTTCGAAGTCGAGGGTCGGTGATTGGGTATTAGCGCTGGGATCGCCGTTTGGGCTGACGCGCACTGTCACGGCGGGTATTATTTCGCAAGTAAAACGCGAAACGCAGGCAACAACGCCGTTTCAAAAATTTATCCAGACGGATGCGGCGATAAACCGGGGAAATTCGGGCGGCCCACTCGTAAATATGGACGGCGAAGTGATCGGCGTGAATTCGCAGATCGCTACCTCGACCGGCGATTACAACGGTATCGGTTTCGCTTTGCCATCCGCTGAAGCCTCTTCCGTATACGATCAAATATTGAAAAGCGGTAAGGTCCGCCGCGGTTACTTGGGCGTTATTCTTGATTCGGTGAAACCGGAATACGCAAAAGTTTATGGATTAAGGGAAGCTAAAGGAGCGATCGTTACCGAAGTTCGCGATCTTAAAAGCCCGGCAGCATTGTCCGGTTTGACGGTCGGCGATGTGATTGTCGAATTCGACGGTAAAGAGGTTGAAAGTGCTCAGGACTTGATTGGCAAGGTATCATCGACGCCGCCCGATAAAGCCGTCAGCATGTATTATTTACGCGAAAGCGGTGCGAACCTGGAGCGTAAAGCAACATCCATAAAGCTGGGCGAGCGGCCATTGAATAGTAGGCGCGCCGATGGCGATACGAGCCGGACGAAGCTACCGATAGACAGGACAAAGGCAGACACCAAACCGTTTGGCCTGACATTGACCGAACTAACACCTGCTCTATCGGCTACTTATAAACTCGAGGGTCAGAAAGGCCTGGTCATTAAAGAGATCAATCCTGAAAGCTTTATCGCCGATATTAAAGCATCGAACGGCGGCGAGGCGTTAGGTGAAGGCGATCTTATCCAGCGGATCAACAGAGTGCAGATCGTTGACGCCAAAAGCTTCGGAGATACCGTCGCCAAGTTTAAGAAAGGAGACGCGGTGGTGCTGCACATTCTTTCTTTCAATCCCGTCATACGCAGCCCGCAGATGAAGATCGTTCAATTTACGGTCCAATAATTCAGGTAAATCGTGAATCGTAAATCGTGAGTGGAAACTTTTCCGCTCGCGATTTACTATTTACGATTCACTATTTACAAAATTATGTCTAAAGCGAAAGAAACGAAAGCAAAAAAATCGTCCAAATCAACAACTAAAACCTATCAGAATTTCATCGGCGCCGAATGGGTAAAAAGCGCGTCCGGTGAGTATTTCGATAACATTAATCCGGCGGACACGACCGATATTGTCGGGCGCTTTCCAAAGTCCAACGCGGAAGACGTAAACCGTGCCGTCGAGGCGGCTAAGAACGCGGCGACGAAATGGCGCCGAACGCCCGCACCTAAACGAGCGGAACTTTTATTTCGATTGGGCGAGATTTTGCGCGATAACAAAGACACTTTCACCCGCGACATGACGCGCGAAATGGGCAAAGTGATGAAGGAAGCTGGCGGCGATGTGCAGGAAGCGATAGATTGCACTTATTACACCGCTGGCGAAGGCCGCAGGCTGCACGGCTTTACGACACCAGCCGAAATGCCGAACAAATTCGCGATGTGCGTCCGCCAGCCGGTCGGAATTTGCGGTTTGATCACGCCGTTTAATTTTCCGATGGCGATCCCTTCGTGGAAGCTGATTCCGGCATTAGTTTGCGGCAACACTGTCGTCATAAAATCCGGCGAAGACGTGCCGCTCTCAACCGTAAATCTGGTTAAAGCCTGCGAAGAAGCTGGAATTCCGAAAGGTGTTGTTAATCTTATTAACGGTCACGGCTCTGAAATAGGTGCGTCGCTCGTCGCTCACGAAGATGTTCGATTAATCTCATTTACCGGTTCGACCAAAACAGGACAGATCATCGCCGAGCAATGTGCTCGGGACAATAAGATCGTCAGCCTGGAAATGGGCGGCAAGAACGCGATCATCGTGATGGATGACGCAGATATCGACAACGCCGTCGAAGGCTCGCTGTGGGGAGCATTCGGCACCAGCGGACAGCGGTGCACGGCCTCGTCGCGGCTGGTTGTTCATAAAAAGATCTACAAAAAATTCGTTGAGAAATTAGTTGAAAAGGTCAAAAAACTGAAGGTCGGCAACGGTCTTGACGCTAAGACAGAGGTCGGCCCAGTTATAAATGAGGACGCGATGCAGAAGATCCTCGGCTACATCCATATCGGCAAAAACCAGGACAAAGCTACACTCGCCTGCGGCGGAAATCAGTTAACTAAAGGCGAATACAAAAACGGCTGGTTTATCGAGCCGACCGTTTTCACTGACGTCACACCCGGAATGCGGATCGAGCAGGAAGAGATCTTCGGCCCGGTCACATGCGTAATCCCGTTTTCGACTTTGGACGAAGCCATCGACATCGTTAACGGCGTAAAATACGGCCTCTCATCAGCGATCTATACTCAGGACGTCAACCAATCTTTCTACGCAATGCAGGAACTCTACACCGGGATCTGCTATGTCAATTCGGCGACAATCGGTGCGGAAGTCCACCTCCCGTTCGGCGGCACAAAAGGCACCGGCAACGGCCACCGCGAGGCGGGCACGCAGGTGCTGGATATTTTTTCAGAGTGGAAATCGCTTTATATCGATTACTCGGGTAAGTTGCAGAAGGCTCAGATCGACGCGGTGGAAATTTAATTCCAACTGTGTTCTTCGAAGATTGAGGTATAATGAGGGCATGAAAATCGAAGTAACCGAAAAAGGTGTAATGATTCCGAAGAGCCTTCTTGCGGGAGTAAAAGAGGTAGATGTTCGCAAGGAGGACGACCGCATTATCGTAATTCCCTTACCGTTAGATGACCCGATCTTCCGGATAGGAAAAAATCCGGTCGAGGGAGGCATTCCCGATGCGTCGGTGAATCTAGATCATTACCTATATAACGGCAAGTGAGGAAACTCTTCGTTGACGCCAGCTATTGGATTGCACTTGAATTGACCGACGATCAGAACCACAATGCAGCTCAGTCAGATTGGAATTTACTCGACCTAAATGCTGCTCATCTTTTGACGACGACATACATTTTGGACGAAGCCGTTACATTCCTCAATAGTCGAAACGCTCATCGAAATGCCGTTGAATTAGGCGAAAGCATACTATTGAGTCAGCGGATCGAACTGATTTATGTGGACGCAGATCTATTTTTCGATGGATGGCAGTCATTTAAGAAATACAGCGACAAAAGGTTTTCCCTTACCGACTGCATCTCGTTTCTAGTAATGAGGGATCGTAATCTTAGTACGGCGTTGACATTCGACGGCGATTTTGAACAAGCCGGTTTCGTGACCGAACCGTTGAAAGTGACTAGGCTGGGATGATCGCCCATTCTCACCTTTCTCTCATCCATTTTTGACCTTCATTTTTCTTGCCTCCTGTCGGTAAGAAGGCTGTTGTATTTCGATTGGATTCGTCTAGTGAGGCAATAACGCTGGTTCGAGTGGTTTTTTGGTAGGCAATTCCTGTCTTTTACAAATATCGAAAACTGCGTACAATTACAAATTACATTCATCAATCATAATCTTGGAGAACTATCAATGAACATCGGATTACCGAAGGAAATTAAAGATAACGAATACCGCGTCGGACTAACGCCGGCGGGTGTGAATGCACTGGTAAATGCCGGGCACACTGTTTTTGTGCAGAAGACGGCGGGCGACGGTTCGGGGTTTTCGGACGAGCAGTATGTGGCGGCCGGCGGGAGCATTTTGGATACGGCGGACGAGATCTGGGCGAAGGGCGA
>JANMSP010000268.1:0-5909 GCA_031389475.1 Pyrinomonadaceae bacterium | reverse complement strand
GGATCTCGTGATAATTTCTTACAAATCGTTTCTGGCACAAGCCGAGACTTGGGCGGCCTATCGCAGAAACCAGGGATTTACCGTCAAAGTTATTAATGTCGAAAAGATCTATGACGAATTCAATTACGGCGTATTGAGCGCGGATTCGATCAAGAGCTTCCTGAACTACGCAACGTCTAATTGGGCTACGCCTCCTCGTTATGCTCTACTAATCGGCGATGCGTCTTTTGATTCGCGAAATTATCAAAGCCAGGGTTTCTTCAATTATGTGCCGACCCGAATGGTCGATACTCAATATACTGAAACCGGCAGCGACGAAGCCCTTGGGGATTTTGACGGCGACGGATTATCCGATATCGCATTCGGAAGAATCGCTGTACGTAATCCTATAGGTGTTACTAACGCACTGGCCAAGACAATGGCTTTCGAGCAGCCGGCTATGCAGTCGTTCAACCGTGGTGCCGTTTTCGCATTCGATGAGGCTAATGGCTACGATTTCGAAGGGATGAGCAACAGACTTCGGGCCAGACTTCCTGCTTCTATGCCGGCAACAATGATAAATAGGCTTACCCCGGGCTCACAAGCCGCATTGATTACTGCACTCAATACCGGGCCATATATTGTTAATTATTCAGGGCACGGAACAACTGGGGCATGGTACGGTACGGGATTTTTTTGGAACGGAAACGTTCCCCAGCTTACAAACGCAAATAACCAGTCGATTTTCACGATGCTTACCTGTTTGAATGGTTATTTTATGAATTTAACTAATGTTAGCCTTGCTGAAACATTGCTGGATGCTACTAATGGTGGAGGCGTTGCGGTTTGGGCTTCGACCGGAAAGACAACGGCCGACGTTCAGGAAATAATGGCAACACGGTTTTACGAACAGCTTAGTGCGGGCAGTATCACGCGAATGGGCGATTTAATAAAGGATGCCAAGTTTGCAATACCTGGCGGTAGCGATGTGAAGCTTTCATGGGCATTGCTCGGAGACCCAATGCTGAAGGTCAGATAGTGTTCCCAGTTGCATCGACACCAAAAAAGGCATTCTTTCGAATGCCTTTTTTATTTGAAGTCGTTGCCGTAAAGTTATTACTCGGACGGACGCGGTAAAAATTGGTACTCGCGGCGGGGTTCGAACCTGCGACCTCTTCCTTCGGAGGGAAGCACTCTATCCAGCTGAGCTACGCGAGCATTTGAAGAAGTTGTCAGTGGTCGGTTGTCAGATGTCAGTTTGAACAAATCGACCGACGCAGCTATTGTATCTCAATTCTTCGGTTGAAAAGTAATCGATTTGATCTTTACATCCTCGACCGGGCGTTCTCCGGTTTTTGGTTCCACACCTGAGATAGTTCGGGCGTTGTTCATCCCTTCGATCACCTTACCGAAAATCGTGTATTTATTATCAAACGCTGCTTCACGTTTTAAGGTAATGAAAAATTGTGAATTCGCTGAATCAACGTCCTGGCTGCGAGCTGCTCCGACTATTCCGGTATCATAAAGAATGTCCGAAAATTCTGCTTCGACACTTGGTTTCGTAGATTTGCCCTGGCCGTCGTTCGACGGATCGGCGTCCTTTGAATTAGGATCACCGCCCTGAATCACCGATTGGTTGACGCGGTGAAACGTAGTGCCGTCGTAAACGCCTTCTTTTGCAAGTTCCTTAAATCTCGCCACCATTTTCGGAGCAATGTTCGAATAAAGCTCGATTTTTATAGTTCCGAACGCACCTGTATTCTCCATTTCGATCACAGCGATCTCGCTATCGGCAATGGGAGTAACTCCGTTTTTGACTTCAGGCGCCGCATTTGCGGAACTATTTCTCACCGGCTTATTTTCGGCGCACGAAACCAAAGCCATCGCCAATATTAGAAAAACAATTAATGATCTAACATTCATATACAAATTTACCATCTGGGAAAGATTACGGATCTTGTCTTGTTCGGATTTCCATTCCTCAAGCTCCGTGGTAGGTCTTAGATCATTACCACGGAATAAAGGGAATTAAAACCGAACAAGACGAGTAAGAGGAAGGCCGTCCAAAATTTAATTATGCGGAAAGTTCTTCGATATAGACCTTATTCATCACGACTGGATCAAGCGGCTTGTCGTTCGGACTCGTCGCGACCTCGGCTATTGCATTGACCACGTCCTGGCCCTCGGTCAATTTGCCGAATTTGGTATAGCTCGGCGGCAGTGGATAATCGATGTGCATAATGAAAAACTGCGAACCGTTGGTGTTCGGGCCGGAATTCGCCATCGCGACCGTACCTTTCTCGTAAACGCCGCTATAAAGATCGGAAGTGCGGTTGATCTCGTCGTCGAACTTTCCGCCCCACGCGGATTCGCCGCCGTAGCCTTCGCCGAGCGGATCGCCGCCCTGGATCATAAAGTTCGGGATGATCCGGTGAAATATCACGCCGTCGTAGTATCCGTTTGCCGCATGCGTGCGAAAATTTTCCGTCGTTTTCGGTGCGTCTTCTTCCAATAATTCAAATTTGATCGTTCCGTGATTCGTTTCGATAACCGCAATTCTATTAGCCACTTATAAATTCTCCTGATTTAATATAAATTTATCAATCGCGGCCGCAACGCCGCTTTCGTCATTACTTACAGTTGTATAAAATTCCGGCCGTTCAAGCAAACTCCGGTCGGCGTTTCCCATCACGACCGCCGTGCCCGCAAATTCGAGCATCTCCAGATCGTTGAAATTATCGCCGATAACCATCACATTTTCGCTGATCAATCCATTGATCGCCGCCAGCTTTTCGACGCCGTGTCCTTTCGAGGCGTTCGGCGGCAAAATATCGAGCAATGTGAAATCCAATTTCGGATAAATCGTCGCGAGTAGAGTCACGGTGTCGCCCAATTCAGCTTTCAAAACGTCCGCCATCTCTCCCATTGACGAGCAGCCGCCGGAAAACGAAATGTGAATCACCTCATTTTCAGTTACTTCGTCCGCAAGCGACGAAACGTGAATAACAGACTTTTGGGCATCGTCCCCATGCAAACTTTCCGACCAGGCAATATATTTTTGAAGCGGAACGTTGTTATCCGAAACCGTGTCGAACATCAGCGTCCCTTTGCCATGCGGATCGACACTGACCAAAGCATCGCCTCCGAATTCCTTGCCGACACGTAAAATCTCAAGCGAAGTGTTGTGGTTAAGCAACGACGCGGCTACCGTCTCCAAATTCTCCGCATATTTCAAAAGCGCACCATTATGTGTAATAAGCGGAGCATTAAATTCAAGCTCCGCCGCAACCGGCAATGCATCACGAAAACGCCGCCCAGTCGCAATCGTCACCAGAACGCCCTGATTTTCGGCATTACGAATGGCTATCTTATTGGCTTTGGGAATCTTGCCTTTGGAATTAAGCAGCGTTCCGTCAAGGTCGAGAGCGAGGAGTTTGATTCTACTCATTTTAAGGAAGTCTGCTTTTTTCGGTCCGCAATTAAACGGAATAAGATATGCACTTGCCAGATAACAAGTAGGTTCACAATCAGAAGAGTAAATACATCATATGGACTTCCATTAATCAATAGAAAATCAAAAGTCTTAAACTCATAATTTGGATTAACTGTAAATGCTCGAGAAATCAAAAATTGTGTGTCAACGAACCACGTATCAAAGAAGATCGTAAGCAGAGAGGTCAGGAAGGTAGAAGAGAACATTGAAATAATTTCGATTTTCCAAAGGAGGATCAGACAAAGAAAAAATACAATAAATGAATAAATCGGACTCATCATATCTTCCATTTCGAAGATACTATAAATGGCAAAGCTGATTCCCGGCTTTGGTTCCGCAAAATAAACCGACGTCAAAAGATTTAGGAAGCGAATCATCAAGCAGAATAAAATGACCGCAAGTAGTAGCCTGTGTTCGATTTTTGACACTACGGTTTGTTTCACCATGGAAATTTATTGAAGTTGATTATTTCAAATTGTGAGCTTCCATGTATGCCCTAAGAAGCTGGTTGATTTTGGTCTGATAACCTTGCCCTTGAGTACGAAAAAACTCAATAACGTCTTGATCGATCCTTAAAGTAAGCTGCTTTTTTTGCGGAACGGGCTTAAATCCCTTTTTTACGAATCCTTTCGCCCACATCTCCGGCGTCGTTCGGGGAATATCGGAGAAGTCGATATCCTCGTCCTTCATGTTCCGGAGCCTTTCTATATCAGTCCCGTATATTCTTGAAGTAGGTTTCTTGCTCATCTTTTTCAGCCCTTCTTACGGAAATTATTCTTATAACTTCGTCTGCTTCCGTGTGGGTTACGACTACCACCTCGCCAAATAAAAGGCCGAAGCTTACCCACCGTGTTTCCTGATAATCGAACCGATCGTCCTCAAACAGATATCGGTCAAAATCGAATAGTCGATAAACATCGGCAAAATCGATTCCGTGTTTCTTCAAATTCGCCAGCCGCTTACTCTCATCCCATTCAAATATCATAAATAGTGTAACTACAAAATGTAACTACGTCAATTATTTTCCTGCTCCCGCTTCTCCTTTCGCTGCTGTTCAAGCCATTTTTGATATTCCGCCTTTCCTCTCTCAAAATCTCTAGCCGAGGCATAAAAATGATGCGAGCCGTCGTTTGCCTGGACGTTTAAGACATAGAAAATATAATCCGTTTGAGCGGGATTGAGAGCAGCGGCGATTGAGCTTTCCGTGACGGATGAGATTGGACCGGGCGGGATGCCTCCGAAACGGCGGGTATTGTAGGGCGAATCGGATTCGAGATCGCTTTTATTGATCGTGCCGTCCCAGCGGTTCTGCATTTTCGCGATGTAAACGGCGGTTTGGTCGATGCCGAGCGGGATGCTTTTTGCGAGACGGTTATATATTACGGACGCGACGATCTGCCTTTCTGCATCGAATTTCGATTCGGTTTCGATCAGTGAAGCTATGGTAATAATCTCGCTGGGCGTGCGGCCCAATTCCTTAGCCCGGGCGTTCCATTCCGGTTTCCAGATCTTCTTGAACTGCTCGACGGTCGTTTTGATGATGTCTTCGGTTTTGGTCTGTTTCGGAAAAGTATAGGTGCTCGGGTACATGTAGCCTTCCAGATTTTTGGCCTCGGGAGCGATGTCTTCGATAAGGCTTGTGTCATCCATCAGCTCAAGTATCTGCGTTTCATCAACGGGCGGATTTTGCGGGAAAATTGCGGCGATGCGTTTAGCGATGTCGAAACGGGTAAAGCCTTCGGGAATCGTCAATTTCGTAGTCTGCGTTTCGCCTTTTTCGAGTTCCTTCAACACCTGCAAAGGCGTGATCGGCGAGGGAAATTGGTATTCTCCGGCCTGTAGATTTCCGGCATCACCGAACGTTCGAAGATAGATCTGCGTAGGGCGTTTGGCGGGCAGAACACCTTCGGAAACTAACTTCTCGACTATTTGTCCCGGTGTCGAGCCTTTTTCGATCACAATAAATTCGTTCGCCTTTGCGTGCGAATTAGGTGTATTCAGCGAGCTATACATCCAGTACGAAAAACCGGCGGCGGCGATTATTGCAAGAATTGATAAAGCAAGAATTATCTTTATAAATTTCATGGTTGGACGGGGAAAAAATCTTCGGAATAACTGAAAACTGATAGCTGACAATTGATAATTCAGGAGTTTTCGAATTATTAATTATCAGCTATCAGCTATCAGCTGTCAGCTATCAGTTATTCCGATGAAACAAAAGTTATTTCGATGCCAGGTATTTTTCGATTGCCTGCGTGACGGCTTCGCTCGTCGGCGTCTCTTTGGATGTGAAGCGGGCGACGATATTGCCTTTGCGGTCTATCAGGAATTTATTGAAATTCCAGGAAATGTCGCCTGCGAATTGCGGGTTTGTTTCTTTGCTGGTCAGGTGAGTGTAAAGCGGATCCTGATCCTCGCCTTTGACCGAAATCTTGGC
>JANMSP010000248.1:0-3159 GCA_031389475.1 Pyrinomonadaceae bacterium | reverse complement strand
AGGAGCGAAGGTCGCCGTCAGTTCGACAAAAGGGACAGCAATAGGGGCAATATTAACAATTGAGAAGCGAAAACCAGTGGGGAAAAAGGAAGGAGATGTTTCGCTGCCCGTTAGTTATTCGCTTGTCATCGCCTCGGAATCCGGCGAGATATCCAGTTTTGAGTTAACTGACATTCGGAGCGTTAAGTTGATCGAAGATGCAACTCGAAAAGACTTGAACGAATTCGCCTCTGCGACCGCATCAACACGTCGGCGTGATGCGAAAACGATCTTGGTGACTTCTCAGGGCACGGGCCAACGAGAGATGGTCGTCAGCTACGTTATAGCAGCTCCGATCTGGAAAACAACCTACCGCGTCGTCCTCGACGAACAAGGCAAACCATTCTTCCAGGGCTGGGCGATAGTCGATAACGTCAGCGAAGAAGATTGGAGCGGAGTGCAGCTTTCGCTTGTTTCCGGCTCGCCGGTTTCGTTTATTCAAAATCTGCAAAAGCCGCTTTACCGCTATCGTCCGGTCGTACCGATACCGGATGATTTGAATCTTGATCCACAGGTTTATGACGAAGAAGGCGGAACCGGCGAAGGAAGCGGCATGGGTTCGGGAAACGGATCTGGCGAATCGGTCGTCAACGTATCGGGTTCAAGAAGCAGCAACATGAATCTTCAGATGATGCCGGGCGGAGCTCAGTCCAATTTTATGATGGACGGAACGAGTTTAAGTACCGCTCTGGTCAATGAACAATCAGGAATTAAGACCGCGGCAACCGGCAGTGAGTTGGGAGACTTGTTCGAATACAAGATCGAAAATCCGGTAACCGTGCCGCGAAACCGCTCTGCGTTGATACCGATTATTCAAACAAAAATGGATGGCGAGAGAATCTCGATCTACAATGAAGCGACACGGAAAGAGCGTCCGATGGGCGGGATGCTGCTCACGAATATCACACCTCTGACATTCGAAGGCGGCAGCATGACCGTTCTAGACCGCGATGCCTATGCGGGCGAGGCGTTAATGGAGCGTTTGAAGCCTAAAGAACGGCGGCTGATATCGTTCGCACTTGATCTCGGCACTCTCGTGTTCGCCGAACAAAAGCAGGATCGCGAACCCGCAAAGCTTATCAAAGTCGTAAACGGCGTCTTCCAGGTCCATTATTTTCAAACCGATCAAAAAATCTATCATGTGACCAATCAGACCGACCGGCTGAAAATCGTCTATATCGAACATCCGGTGCGCCAAAATTGGGGCCTTTCCGATACGACGCCGAAACCTGACATTACGACCGAAAGATTTTACCGTTTTCGTGTCGAGCTTCAGCCCTTTGCCAAACAAGACCTGAACGTATCGGAACGGCAGGGATTGATGGACTCGTATCAGCTTTACGGATTCACCCGCGAGCAGCTGAATCTATTCGTATCGCGTCGGTATATCGACGATGCAACCCGTGCAAAGCTCGAAAGACTTCTCGATCTTCGTTCGAAAATCGAGGGAATCGAATCGCGGATCAACTCTTTTGAAAGTGAGGAACAGAAGATAACATCCGACCAGAAACGCCTTCGCGAGAACATCGAGGCCCTAGCCAAAACACCGGAAGCCAAAACGCTGATCGCCCGCTACATCGCCAAAGCGACCGAGCAGGAATCGAGATTGGAAGAAATGGAAAAGGAGCGGAAAACACTGCAAATCGAGGTGCAAAAGCTCGAAAGCGAAATGGCTGTCGAGATCAGAAATTTTGAGATCAAATGAAGTTCAGAGTGCAAACTTCAGTTTGTTTCTTCGCGAACCTAAGAACAAACTGACTGAAGCTAGCACTCTAAACTTTTATGTAGATCCGCCGCCGGTACAGCAGCCACATTAGAAAAAGCCAGAAAAGAATAAAGCCGAGGGCATAGAAAAGCGAAGCATTTATCGGTGAAGCGACGGATAGAAAGAATGTATCGAAGATCCACTTTTGCAGCGAAACAACCGTGCCGTCGGAGGCGGTGACTTTTATCAGGCCCATCAGCCGAGCCATGATCCCGCTGAAAACGAACAACGCCAAGGCGTTGACGCCGAAAATTATGAATGGCTTTGCCCACCGTTTATAGCCTTTGATATCGATCAGCCAATAGCAGAAACCGAGAAAACATAACGCGAGACCGGATGTGTAAAGCACGTAAGAACTCGTCCATAGCGATTTGTTGAAAGGAAAGATCCAATTCCATATCCAGCCAACAACGACGACAACAACGCCGAAAAAGAATAATCCGCTTACCTTTTCAAGATCACTGCGTTTCGTCGTAAGCCATGTTCCGGTCAGCACACCCGAGATCGTTGTGACGAGTGCAGGAATTGTCGAGAGAATTCCTTCCGGATCGAAAACCTTTGCCGAACGCCAGATATGAGCTTCGCCGAGTATAAGTCGGTCCAAATACGCGGCGAGATTACAGGCTTTATTGTCAATCGACGCTACTTCGCATCCGGGCACCGGAATCGCCGTTATTAGAAACCAGTAAACCAAAAGCAGTCCGCCGCCGATCAATGTCTGATGCTTCCAATTTGTATGCAGATACAGCAAGGAAACAATCAGATAACAAACGGCGATCCGCTGCAAAACGCCCGGAATCCGCATTGTCGCGATATTGTACGGCACGAAAACATATCCAGCCAGCCACAACACGCTCAGCGTCGCAAAGATGGAAGCGACAATTATCAATGCCATCTTCGGCTTGTCCCATAGATAATAAAACAAAGCTGCCGAGAGGCCGAGCATTGCAGCAATCTTCAGCAAATACGGAATTTCAGTCTCCGTAAAATTGAAAAACGGTAGAGCTGACATTATCAAACCGAGTGCAAAGATCATGGCGGAGCGCGTTACGATCTTCCAATAAATATCCCGTGTGATGCCTTCGTTGATCCGTTTGCCCAGTGCCATCGGAATTGCAATACCGACGATGAACAGGAAAAACGGAAAGATATAGTCGGTCGGCGTTATGCCGTGCCATTCGGCGTGTTTGAGCGGAGCGTAGATTGACGACCATGTGCCGGGATTATTGACCAGTACCATTCCCGCAATGGTTATTCCGCGGAATACATCGAGCGACAGGAGTCGTGTTTGTGCTTTTTCTTCTGGCATATTGGCTGGAACGCGGACATCCTTGTCCGCCACCGTTGCGGACAAG
>JANMSP010000245.1:0-5521 GCA_031389475.1 Pyrinomonadaceae bacterium | reverse complement strand
CCGCCCTTGCTAACGCGCGGGCTTCCGCATTTCACGACAAACTTCGATAATACGCTATTGCTGAGTTCGGAGAGATTGGTTGAAGAAATCAATAACACGCTGATCGTAGGCTTCGGAGCGTTCGATGGAAACATTCATCAGGCTATTTCCCGACGGGCTAAGATTAACTTCAGCTTCTGCCGACGTACTTGCCGGAAAACATTTGCTTACTTTCAAGGTCGAATCCTGAAAATTAGGAGCATCCAGGCCGGCGAGCAGCATTACCTTTCTATCCGCCATCGTTTTCGCCAGATCGCAGGACGATCCGCGTTTGTACGAACCTTCGTAATAATATGGATATGCTCCCAACTGACCGAACTTCGAGGTAACAGAGCTTGCAAACGGATACCTCTTCTCGATTACCGAAGCCAGCAATCCATTCGAATCGGCCGGCACCGAATCAAGCACCAACGCCTTCACGCTTTCGTTTTGCGAAGCCGCGATGAGTGCGGCAAATGAACCCATTTCAAGGCCGTATATCCCGACATCTTTGCTGACCAATTGAATTTGCAGCGGTGTTTTCTGTGATCTTAAAAATTCGATCGCCGATCCCGCATCATCGGATTCATTACCGCCGAATGACGAATAAATTACAGCCGGATTCAGTCCGTGGCCGCGCTGATCCGGCATCAGAACCGTGAAATTCGTCGCTTCGTTCAATTTCACGCCTAGATTCAGGACATGCGAACGGTCGGCTCCGAATTTGTGCAGCAGGATCACCGCGGGAGAATTTTCCCCGCCGCGAAGCAGCCAGCCGCGAGCCTTTGTGCCGTCGCGGTTTGTCCAGGTTTCATCCGTAACCTGTGCTCCGCGCGAACTTAGCTGCCCGTATTTCTCGGGTGTGACTAGATAAGCGGCGGAAACCGGATGCGAAACTTCGTAAACCAGCCAAACGGACGCCGCTCCGACGGCCAGGATAATGAGAAGTACAACTGGGAAAAGGAGCTTGTAAAAACTCTTTACGAGACGTGTCATTTTTGCCATAATTCACCGATAGGAAAGGAATGTGCAACCGGAATAGGGTGCTAGCGAGTCTTAAATGTCAGCCTGTTTGAGGAAGTGTCCCAATTGTGTGGTTTGGGGTTGATATTTTGATAGTGCGTCTTCTTCTTATTCTCGCTTAGCGTCCTTAGCGACTTTGCGTGAAACTTCTTTTTTTTTTCACGCGAAGAACGCAAAGAAACCAAAACAACAAGAATAGGACACAACCCCGTTTGAAAAAGGCTTTAGATGTGCCGTTTAAAATGTTAACATAATCGGCGGCTATAAAGGAAGAAGTTTTTAACAATGATTAACGCTAAATTTTTCGCTTTTTTCGTCATCTCATTGGCACTTTGCACTGGCGGTTTCGCTCAAATGCAAAGCAAGGTCGCTGCGAATTCCACAGCTGCAGTTACCCGTTTTATGCCTTTGGCTGATGTAAAAGAAGGCATGAACGGAATTGCGCGGACGGTTTTCAAGGGCAATAAAAGCGAAGAATTCAATGTGGAAATTCTGGGAATCGTTCCCGGCGGCGTCGGCCCGAAACAGGATATGATCGTCGGGCGGATCAGCGGAGGCTCGGCGGACCGCACGTCGGTTTTTGCCGGAATGTCGGGCTCGCCCGTTTATATTGACGGTAAACTCGTCGGTGCGATTTCGTATAGCTTTCCGTTTTCTAAAGAACCGATCTGCGGCATCACGCCGATCGAGCAGATGATCGCTATTTTCGAGCAGAAGCCGGGCGGTAAAACTAAAGCGGCCGAACCGCGTGCGGTTTCATTCGCCGAGCTTGCTTCGACCGATTGGCAGGCGAATTTTCCAAAAACCTCTGGTTCCGCGAACTCTCTTTTATCAGGCGTTTCATCCAATTCCCTTCTGATGACCGTCGCCGGACAATCCTTCCAGCCGATTGCAACACCGGTAACATTCACCGGATTTTCGCAGGAAACACTTAATCTTTTTGGCCCGAAATTGATGCAGGCCGGATTGATGCCCGTTTCAGCGGTCGGCGGTTCGGCGGCAATAACACCGTTAAAGAAGGCCGAAAGTACGACGCTTCTCGGCGGCGATTCGGTTTCGATGCAGCTGACGCGCGGCGACTACAGCTTGGCGGCGGCCGGAACCGTAACTTGGCGTGACGGCGAGAAAATATACGCATTCGGACACCCGTTTTTGAGCCTCGGCGTATCAGATCTGCCGATGTCCGAATCGCATGTTGTGACTGTGATCCCAAATATCAATAATTCGTTCAAACTCGCCGTGCCCGACGCAATGGTCGGCACGATGACGCAGGATCGGGCAACCGGAGTTTTCGGCAAACTCGGCCAGGTGCCCAAGATGATACCGGTTAGGATCAACGTCGAAACCAGCCGCGGACAGACCGATGTCATAAATTTCGAGGTCGCGAAGGACGATTTCCTGACGCCGCTTCTCTTGAATATCACGGTTTACAATTCGGCGGTCGCACAGGAACGAAGCATGGGTGATTCCACGGTCGAGGTGACCGGCGAAATAAAAGTTAAAGGGCAAAATTCAGTAAAGATCAACCGCCGTTTTGCGGGCGGCCAGGCAACGCAATTCGCCGCCTCATCAGTTGCCATTCCGGTAAATGCCTTGATGAGGAGCCGGTTCGAAGGAATGGAAATCAGCGGAATCGAATTAAACCTAAAATCGGACGACGGCAGCAAAACCGCTGTGCTGGAAAAAATGTCGATTGACCGAACGCAGGTCAGGGCCGGTGAAACAGTTGAAATTCAAGCCTTTGCCCGTACCAACACCGGAAAGATTTTCGTCCAAAAGATTCCTGTGCAAATTCCCGCTGATACGCCTGCCGGTGTTTTTTCGATCACGGTCGGCGACGGAAACTCGATCCAGCAGACTTCGGCGGTACAGCAATTTGTACCGCGGGATTTGGCCGAGCTTATCCAAACGATCAATAAAATTAAGCTTTCGGACCGCCTGTATGCTCAGACATTTCGGACGACTAGCGGCGCGATAATCGGATCGAACGAAATGCCGAATCTTCCGCCATCGGTCTTGGCAACGCTGAACAACGACCGGACAGCCGGCGGAATCAAGCCGGCCGTCCAAACGATCGTCAGTGAAACACAGATCGCTCCGTCGGAATTTATAATTTTCGGCCAGCAGACTTTGGCGATTGAAGTAATAAAATAAAGCAGATATCTAATTCATGTCCGACCTGGAAAAATTCACCCACGCGGCTTATTTTTCAGCCAAAAAACATACCGGCCAGAACCGTAAAGGCAACGACGAGTCACCCTACATCAATCACCCGCTCGAAGTGGTGCATTTATTAACAAACGTCGGCAAGATTGACGATTATACAGTGCTGATCGCTGCACTTCTGCACGACACTGTGGAAGATACCGAAACCACCACCGCCGAGATCGCCGAGCTTTTCGGTGCGGAAATATCGTCAATCGTCATGGAGTTGACCGACGACAAATCCCTTCCGGAAGCCGAGCGCAAACGGCTTCAAATCGAGCACGCTCCGCATTTATCTCCGCAGGCAAAGGTCGTAAAACTCGCCGACAAGATCAGCAATATTCGCGATGTGATAGAAAATCCGCCGGAAGATTGGCCGCTCGAACGTAGAATAGAATATGTCGAATGGGGCAGGAAAGTGGTGGCTGGTCTTCGCGGCACAAACGAAAACCTTGAAAATCATTTTGATGATTTGACCGCGAGAGCGGAGGCGGCTTTTTCGGTGTCCGCGTAGTCAGGCATTTTCGCCTTCGACCCATTCTTCCCCGTCTGCATAGACCTCTTTTTTCCAGATCGGAACGGTGCGTTTCAATTCACGAATCAACCATTCACACGCCGCAAACGCAGCTTTCCGATGGGGTGCCGCTACCGAAATAACTATACTCGTTTCACCGATCTCAAGTTTTCCCAAACGATGAACGATCCCGATATTTGAAATTTCGAACTGTTCGTGCGCCAGTGCGATCAGCTTCTCCATTTCCTTTAACGCCATCGGCTCATAGGCTTCATAAACCAAATATTCAGTCTCGCGTCCCTTCGTAAATTGCCGCACATAACCGTCAAGCGTAACGGTCGCCCCGCATTCAGGCGGAATCACGCGCCGCGCAATTTCGCCGATGTCGAGTTGTTTGGTTGTGAGTTCCGCAAAATCCATAATTAGGTTCTGTTGACGTTTCGATTTTTGAGGCTGCTTTAGCAGTATTTCCGCGTCTTACGCGGCACCTAGCCACGCACTTTAGGGCGTGGCAAAAGTCAGTAGCAAGTCTTCAGGGCGTTTTAACGTCCTTCCCGGCTTTTGGCTTAAGCCGCTCATTTATAAGCCCGTTAAAACGGGCTGCCGGATCATTTGGCAATTCGGCCACGCGCCGAAGGCACATGGCTATTGGCCGCTTTGCGGAAAGCCTCATGAATGAGGCTGAAGCTAAATGTCAACAGAACTTTAGTCATTCGTGGAAGTTTTACGGACCTTTTCAGGCAAAAACGGCTGGATCGATTGCGCAAAATATCCATTTGTAGGCACCGTTTCTCCAATTACTCCATACGAAGTCGGCCAAATGCCTTTCGGGAGGTAAAACGTTCCGAACAACCGATCCAGTAGAGGCAAATGAACTGCAAAATTCTTATCGACAAGTCCCGGATCGGCACAGTGATGCCAATGATGAAACTGCGGTGTGGCAACCAACCACCTCAGCGGGCCGAACTCGAAACGTAAGTTAGAATGAATGAATGTTGCCTGAATGCTGACGAAAACTATATAAGCGAATATCGGCGCCTCGGCAAATCCCAGGAGATATATCGGAATATACGAGATGCCGCGAGTGACCGCGACATCGACAAGATGAAGACGCGAACCGGCAAGCCAATCCATCGATTCCGCCGAATGGTGAACCGCATGAAACCGCCAAAGTATCGGCACGGCGTGAAAAAGCCTGTGTACCCAATACTGCGTAAGATCGGCGACCAATAGGATTGCGAGAAACTGGAGGACGAACGGAAAATTTACTACCCAACTCTGTATATCCGCGTTCACCGCCCACTGAAAGAGGATCATGGCGGGCTTCAGCGTCAAAATCGTGGTTAGCTGGACCAAAACCGCACTAAAGAAAAAGTACGTCAGGTCTGTCCGCCAACTCGGCCGGAATATCGGCTGTTCGGTTCTCTTTGGAAATAGTTGTTCGAGCGGGACGAAAAGCGCGGAGAATACGATAAGGTTTAACAAAAACCAGTCCAATCCTAGAAACGGCCCATCGGTCATCTCGCCGTCGATCGGCACCCGCGAACCGCCCATTAAAGCAGCAAGCAGTGTAAGAGCCATTCCGGTCAAACCCGCCGCCTTACTGCGGCGCAGAAAGATGCTGACCATTCCCAACACGAACGAACTTACCAAAATAAGGTGAAGCAACGCCCGGATGTACGGCACCGGATAAACCTCGCGAAGCTCCGGCATTGTCAGCAGCCACGGAAAATGAAAGCAGAGCACAGCCCCGACGCCGAT
>JANMSP010000227.1:0-2455 GCA_031389475.1 Pyrinomonadaceae bacterium | reverse complement strand
GACATTCAGCGAATCTGTCTGCGCGAGCTGCCGCGTGAGAATGTAGTTCGTTTGCTCGATCAAATCGCTGCGATCTATACCTGGATTCTCTCGTACGAGTACCGTCAACTCGGCTTTGATCCCGTCTCGTAAAGACACAGCCTTTTTCAGTTTTTCAATTTCAGGCTGAGCTATCTCGCCTGGGCTCGATTGAATCATCTGATTTTGTTGAGGAATAGATCTGGCTTCAAGTTTTTCCTTTTGCTGTACGGCACGTTGATAAACGAAATCTCTTTCTTGTGGGGGTAGTTTGCCGTAGATCTCCTTGTGATCGAAAGCGTTTTTGTATCTCAATTTTTCGTTTGGTGTTTTGATGCTCTCCAAAAAATGTTTGGTAGCTGAGACCGAATCCTCGAGATGCCGGCGTTCCAGACGCGATTCCAAACTCTCGACGAGCCGATGCGCCTCACCTCCGGGTTTGATCTCGCCCTTCATAAGGGCATTTGTCATCATTTTCCTGCTCGTTCCGGAGTGAGAGAACGCAAGCCGGGCAGCGGTCATATCCGAAGTGTAGTGGGTGGGTGACACTTCCGTGAACAGTAATTGCATTTCCTTCGATGTAAGAGGTTGCGGTGTTTTTGCCTTGTCCTCCAGCGACCATTTTTCCCACCTGAGTCCGGCCTGAGCGTTTTCCCGACGAATACTCGATGCGGTGTCCATTACTTCATTCCTGGAGGATGCATTTTCGAGCATAGCCGCGTAATTTCTGTATCGCGGATTAAAATGCCGCAACCGCGATTCCGGCTGTTTCAATTGGTGATCGATATATGCAGAAGCGAACTGAAGATCTTCACGTGCAGCCGCCTTGTTTGACGGGTCATTTTTTGCGGTTTGATAAAAAACATGCTGAAAAGTCTTTAAGATCTCACTGACCGGCTTCCCGCTTTCTATTTCCCGGTCGAGAGCGGGCAACCGTAGCTCAATCCATCTGTCGAGATCTGCGGTCGGAAAATTCGCGGCCAATCGAGCTAATGTCATATTTCCTAGATCAACCCGCTCAAACTCTTGCCGGTTGGTTCCGGACATTTCTGTTTCCCGAAACGGTGGTGGATGCTCACGATCAACAGCGTCCCGGTAGATTTCTTCGAGCGAGATATCATTCCCTGATGCTTTCGCTGGTATCAGCTTTATTGCTTCTTGGTCGTGCTCACCCAGCGGAACAAACTTGTCGGTAGGTTCAAGGCTTTTCATTTCCTCCGCGAGCCGTACGATTTCACCTAAGGTGCGGTCGAAACTTTCATGTCTGTTTTCTTCAACGGGAGTTTTGTGGGCGGACGGCAGAAAGTCTTTCTTGCCTTCGAGAGAATCGTACAACCATGTAAAGACCTTTATCTGCGTTTCGCGATCGGCGGTCGTTCCCGATATCGTTTTACCGTGTTCGACGATGATCGGAGCCAGGTCCTTCGCCTTTGCCTGATCGCCCAGTATCCGTTCGAGTTTGTTCACGGCGTACTCGTTCGTAGCGACCGTAAGCAATGCCGGCATTTCCGCTTGAGTTTCTTTTGGCGAGATGAGAACACTGTCTCGCGCGTTTGCTCCGCGCTCGTACAAGTCTCTTGCGAATTGTGAATACCTGTTAAGGTACGATGCGTGTTCGCTTTGGCTTCGGCCTCCCGTGTCGTCGATCTTTGCGAGAAGCTTGTCAGAACTGCTCACTGAGAGCATTTCGCTGATCGCCCTCAGCGTACGGGGATTCGGGCGTTGAATTTCAGACGACCGCGTCGGCTTGACCGTTTGTGACCGTTCCGCCGTCTCGCGGATCTTGATCTGGTCGCTAACCTTCTCGATGGCCATCTTAACCACGTCGGCATGGCACATCTCACCGGCACGGCAGAAACATGAAACGGAAATCGTTTGTCCATCGCGAAGCGTTTGACCTAATAGCAGCATTCCGTCGCGAAGACCGCCTTCATTTGTTTTATAGCTTTTTCGGAGGCGCTCGGAAAAAGCAATCAGAGCGGCATCGCGACCCCGCCCTTTTGGTGCGATTTCGCTCCGTTGAGGCGAAAGTAAACCGAGTTCCGGCGTACGAATGTTCGCGAGATCAAGCGTGCGTCTCGGTAGACGATTCTGCGAATCATCATTATTTACAATCACTTCATTGCTTAGACCAAACTCCATTTCGATAGCTGCTCCAGAGTGCATTGCATGTGCATCAGGACTCTTGGGCAACTTGCGTGCCTTTATTCGAGCTTGCGATATTTCGAAGAACCGGTCTCGATCAACGGCCAAGCTCATGCGAAGGATTGCGTGGTGGCGGTTCTGATCGCACTGGGGCGTCTACTGGAGCAGGCCCTGAATACCCCAGCGATATCTCGGACGTCTGGATAGGCTCCGTCGCCTTCTGTGCGGATCTTTCCCTGATTTCAGGGGAATGTAGTTGCGAGTTCTCGAAATCGCGAAGTATTCCGGCGAG
>JANMSP010000193.1:0-2659 GCA_031389475.1 Pyrinomonadaceae bacterium | reverse complement strand
GCGCTTGAAAAAGAAAATGCGGTTCCGGCGTGGCGTGAACTGATGGGTGCGACCAATCCGGCTGAGGCGGCGGAAGGTACGCTGCGAAAGGTGTTTGCGGCATCGATCGGCGAAAACGCGGTCCACGGTTCGGATTCGGACGAGAACGCGGCAATCGAGATCAGTTATTTCTTCAGCAAACTTGAATTAGTTTAAGCGTCAAGGTATAAAAGTTCAGAGTTCACGCTTCAGCGTGTCTTTGCCAGGTAAGAACAAACTAAAGTTTGCACTCTGAACTCAACCCAAAGAACAAGGAAACACATGAAAAAATGCCCGGTCTGCGAGAAAACTTTTGAAGATTCGATGCGGTTTTGCCAATCGGATGGTACGCCCCTGGTCGAGGATGCCCTGCCGCTCGATCCGTACAAGACGATGGTCGCCAGCAAGGAAGAGATAATGGCGGCCATGCCGAAACCGATTCCGCCGCCCGCCGAACCGGTGCCGGAAGAGGAAGTATTGCAGCTGCCAGTAGAATCCGACCCGTTAAAAACGATGTATGCGTCGGAAGACGAGATACGGCGTGAAATGGATAAGCAGTCGCCGCCTGAGGAAAACGTTATCGATCTTCCGCCTCTTGCGCCGGAACCGCCGAAATTTAACGAGCCGAAATTAACTCCGCCTGTTTTTAAGGACGCGAAGGACGAGGAACCGGCAGGCGAAAGATCGCCCTTCGATTCAACGCCGCCGCTATCGCCGTTCGAGATGACAACCCCGCCGGTGCCGTCGCCATTCGGTAAACAGGTTATGGACGATGAGCCGAAGCCGCCGGTTTTCGATCCTCCGAAACCTAATTTTCCTGCTTTCGCGGAATCGGAGCCGGTTTTAAGCGAGCCCTTATCGAATCCGTTCGATAATTCGTCCGCACCGCCGGTGTGGAATCCGCCGGCGGCACCGGATGCAAGTTGGCAAAATCAGGAGATAGGCAAGGACACGCCTTTTCAACCTCCGGTAAATGGAGATGCCGGGCCGAGTTCCGTGCTTGCCTTTGTTTCGCTCGGGTTGGGAATCGTCGGGTTGTTGGCTGCAATTTTGACTTTGATTTTTAGTCTTGTTCCCTTGCTAATCGTAATTTGTGGTACCGTTCCCTTTTTGTTGGGTGTGGGTGCCGTTATAACGGGTTTTCTTGCGCGGAGCCGGGCGAAAAGTATGCCGGACAAATACGGTGGCGGCGGCATCGCTCTAGTTGGGTTGATTCTCGGCGTCCTCGATATTATCGCTCCTTTTGTACTCGTCGGACTGTGGCTCTTGCTTTGGGGCGGATTTGCTTTGCTTAGTTGATCCTGGAATTGAAGTAGTTACATAACATGTCATTAATCACAGACGTTATTCAATCGACAGTCGCGGTCTTAAAGGGAATGAGCCGAACGCTGGCTGAAATTCCCCGCGAGAAATGGACGGTGCAGTATCCGGACGTGCCGATCACCGTGCAGCCGCGTTACCGCGGGCAGCATTTACTTCATGTCGATGAACTCGGCAAGGAAAAATGCGTAGCCTGTTATTTATGCGCGGCGGCGTGCCCTTCGGACTGCATTTATATCGAAGCGGAAACCGATGCACGTCCATACGAAGAACGAATCGGCCGCGACGAGCGTTACGCCAAAGTCTATAATATCGATTACGGACGCTGTATCTTTTGCGGCTTCTGCGTCGAGGCTTGCCCGAAAGACGCGATCACGCACGGTTATAATTTCGAGCTTTCGGTTTATAACCGGGCCGACCTGTTAAAGACTAAGGAAGACCTTCTTATCACGAGCCAGAAACAATCGAAGAATTACCGCGTCGCGTTATCAAGTGAAGACGTAGATTCCGAATACAAGGAAGTTTAGGCGGAAGCCTAACAGTAAGGGAGGGCTTTCTTACAGTCGGCGATAGGCAGCCAGGAAAAAAATCTTTCCTAAACCGCCGCCGGCCGCTGCTAACTGCGTACTCCCGACCGCGGCCCTCCCTTACGGTCAGGCTTCCGCCAATAATACGTGGATACATCAGAACTGCCGCCGACACAGAAGGGAAGACATTACGAACTTCGCGCACAAGGATTGCGTGAATTCGCCGGGCTGCGGCGTGACGATCAGCGGCTTGATCCGTTCAAACTCGCTAAATTTGCCAAGCTGCTTGTCGCCTCTTTTGAACAACTCGAACCGCTTTTGTCCGCTGAGACACTTACCGAACTTATCGGCACCGGCAAGGACAAATGGTCCGGCGGAGCGGCGTCCCGGACATTGCCTGACGGCAGCCGGCTTATAATTCTTAACCCGACACACGGCAAAAACCGGCAAAATGCGACGTTGATGGAAGAGATCTGCCACGTTTTTCTCGGCCATAAACCGAGCCGCCTGGCAATTGAAAAACGCGACAAGGCCGGAAACATAACTGCCCGCGACTATCATGCCGAGATCGAAGAAGAAGCATACGGCACCGGTGCGGCGGCCCTCGTTCCTTACCGGAGCCTTAAACGCTTCGTCGAGGAAGGAAAAACCGCTGCCGAGATTGCGCGGCATTTCAATGTCAGCCGGGCGCTGATCGAATTTAGAATTAAAGTATCTAAGCTTTGGGATGCGTACTCGAAGAATATTTTTCAGGATGGCTAGGGCACTGTAAACTAAAATAATTCAAACTTTGT
>JANMSP010000188.1:0-5603 GCA_031389475.1 Pyrinomonadaceae bacterium | reverse complement strand
CATATGCAAAATCTATAAATCTCTATAAGGGTATTATTTGGAAAGCTTCGTCCGAACTTGAGAAGAATGAAATAATTGCTGTTATGGGTGACACCTGCGATGTTGAGGTCGCTCCTGATCTCGTGCCGAAAGTAATTCTCTCGGAATTCACAATTAAACAAAAGCCAAAAAAAGCAAAGGGTTTCGTCAAGTTAATATTTCTCTCACGGATTGTGCCCAAGAAAAATCTCGCATTTTTCTTCGAAAGGCTGGCCGGCATCCACGAAGGGATCGTTATATTTGATGTCGTCGGCCCGCAGGAAAACGCGATTTATTGGAAGGAATGCCTTAAATCCATCGCGCGGCTACCGGATAACATAACGGTCAACATTATCGGGCCCGTGTCGTATCCAGAGGGACTCAAAATGTTGACGGAAAGTCATTTTTTTATTCTGCCGACACTTAACGAAAATTTCGGCTACGTTTTCATCGAAAGCCTGGCTGCCGGATGCCCGCTTTTGATCAGTGACCGGACGCTCTGGGGCGGCGTCGAGACGCAGAATGCAGGTTGGGCGATACCGCTCGAAAGATCTGATATGTGGCTAGATAAGATAAGATATTGTGTGGATATGGATGAAGCAGCTTATCTCAAAATGGCGATAGCCGCCCGACGGTACGCAGACACGTGGCTTGCTGAATCCAAATTAGAGGAAAACACTGCAAGAGTATTGAAGAAAGCCCTGACTACTTAATGAGTTTTGACACGAATTCGACAGAGCCGGAAGAAAGCGGCAAACCGCGGCTTTGGGTCGTGACAGAAGTATATTACCCGGAAGTTATATCAACCGGTTATTACCTAACGTCCATTGCCGAAGGTTTGCAGCAGGACTTCGAAGTAAGCGTTTTATGCGGACAGCCGAATTATGCAGCCCGCGGAACAGTTGCACCGAAGCGGGAAGCCAGAAACGGCGTAGAAATATTTAGGGCCTCGAGCACAACACTCGACAAAAACATTATCTTCTTCCGTTTGATAAATATGCTGACGCTCGGATTGTCGATGTTTATTAAATCGATCCGGCATTTTCGGCAGGGCGATAGAATTTTGGTGGTTACCGCACCACCGAGTTTGCCGTTTACGACCGCACTTGCCGCATTAATAAAGGGTTCCAGCTATTCACTGCTTCTGCATGACAGCTACCCGGAGATCTTGATCGCCGCGGGAAAACTAAAGGAAGATTCATTGATTGCAGTCGTAATGAATTTTTGTAATCGCTGGCTTTTCAAAAATACAAGCAAGGTAATCGTCGTCGGCCGCGACATGAACGAACTGGTATCGCGGAAAACAGAAGGTTTGGACTTATCGATAGCTACGATTCCGAATTGGGCGGATTTGGAAACGATTCATCCGACCGCCAGGAAAGAAAATTTACTCTTGGAGGAACTCGGCCTCACGGATAAATTCGTATTCATGTACGCCGGAAATATCGGCCATCCAACCGATCTGGAGAGCATAGTGATCTGCGCCGAAAAGTTGCTGACGCATAAACATTTTCACTTCGTATTCATCGGTGGCGGAGCTAAGAAAAGCTGGCTGGAAGCCGAGGTAAAATCGAGGAATCTTGCAAATGTAACACTGCTCGACCCGAAGCCCCGCAGCGAACAGATTATTTTTCTAAATGCATGCGACGTCGGGCTCATATCTCTTATCCCGAAAATGTGGGGAACCGCGATGCCCAGCCGGACTTATAACATTCTTGCCGCCGGGAAACCTATATTGGCGTTGACCGACGACGATTCGGAATTATCTCGGGTGATAGATGAGGAAAATGCAGGGTGGCACGTTCCGCCGGCAAGTCCGGATAAATTGCTCGACGCGATATTCGAGATTTATGCGAGACGTGATGAGCTGCCGGAAATGGGCAACCGGGCGCGAGCTGCGGCAATCGGCAAATATTCTTTGACGGATGCAGTGGATAAATATCGAATTGCCCTGAAATAAACCTGGATGAAAGTACTCGTCATCGGTGCGACCGGATTTGTCGGTAAAGCAATAGTCGCAGAATTGCGTAGCCGGCTCATTGATGTCGTAGCTGTGGGGGGGCCGCGATCTGCTTCGTTAGGCTATAAAACTTATGACACTCAATTACTTGAATGTATTGATGTTACGGTTGCCGCGAATCTGGTACGCCTTGAATCAATTGAAGATGTCGATGCTGTCGTTCATGCTGCCGGCCTTGCTCATCAATTCGGAACAGTGACCGAATCCGACCTTCTCCGGGTAAATGTTAACGGGACCGAAAACGTCGCAAAATTGGCTGTGAAGTTAAAGGTTAAACGTTTCATCCTGATCAGTTCAGTGCTTGTTTATGGTAAAAGCGAAAATGGTTTACCGGTGACGGAGAATTCGCCCTGTCGGCCCGATGATGCCTATGGCCGAAGCAAACTGGCCGCTGAAAATATTGCCGTCGAAATTTGCAAAAGTGGAGACATTCTGCTGACGATCCTTCGGCCCGCCCCGATCATCGGCGAGGGAAGCAAGGGGAATTTTTTACGGCTCATAAAATCGATCGCCGAACGCAGATTTTTGTGGATTGGAAAAGGTCGGAATCTGAAAAGCCTGGTTGTGGTTGACGACGTTGCGAAAGCTTGCGGTGCAATTCTCGAACAGAATAATGCTGGAACGGATGCCTTTAATGTTTCCGGTCCCGCGATGGAGATGCGTGAAATCGTGGATGTAATTTCGCAAGAACTATCGCGGAGTCCGCCAAGTATTTTCATTCCGGCCATTCCGGTGATCGCTATTTTGAGGCTCATTCCTGGCAGGCGTACTTCGAGCCTTAGGAGAACGGTAGAAAAATGGCTCAGTACCGATATTTATTCCGGTGAGAAGTTGCGAATGCGATACGGATTTTCCGTGACTTCCGATTTAGCGGAGGCAATTCGCCGGGAAGTCAATTGCTATAAGAAAACCAAGTGATCGAAATCCTCATATTCTCCATTGCATTTCTTGCCTCGTACGCCGGCGTAGCCGTGTTCAGAATTTTAGGCGTAAGGTGGGGAATGCTCGATATTCCAAACGACCGCAGTTTGCACAAAACACCGATCCCGCGTGGCGGCGGTTCAGTAATTGTTTTGGTCAGCTTGCTCCTGTATTACTTTATCTCAGTCTACGTAAATGATAGTGTTAGTTGGGGATATTTGATTGGGGCTATGTTGGTCGCAGCCATAAGCTGGCTGGATGATATTTATTCCATTTCCTTTGTTATTCGATTTCTAGTACATGCGTCGGCGGCGTTTTTGGTCATCGAAGATCTGGGCTATTTGAGCTCAATCTACATTCCCGTCGCGGGGGTTACCGTGCAAATCGGGACGATCGGATTTGCCCTGTCCTTCCTCTGGATAGTTTGGATGATCAACGCCTATAATTTTATGGACGGGATCGACGGAATTGCCGGTTTGCAGGCGATTGTCGCGAGTATGGGATGGCTGATTCTCGCTCATATTTTCGGGTATGATTCTGTCTATTTGTTCTCTGGTGTATTGCTTTTCGCAAGCCTCGGCTTTTTGATACATAACTGGTATCCGGCGAAGGTGTTCATGGGCGATGTAGGCAGCGCATTCCTCGGTTTCACGTTCGCGGTCCTTCCAATGCTCGCTCTGAAAGAAAAGCCTGAAAATAGTTCGCTCATATTTGTGATCGCTGTTTCGCTTGTGTGGTTCTTTGTCTTCGACACCATTTTGACTTTTTTTGTTCGTTTGATAAAGGGCAGGAAGGTTTGGACCGCCCATCGCCAGCATCTATATCAGCGGCTCGTTCTCTCAGGAAGATCGCACATATTCGTAACTTCCTTGTACGGATTGTTCGCGGCGCTTTTAGGTGCGGCGACAATTTGTTTTGCGGTTTTTCGCGGAAGTTTCGAGTCTTTGCTCATATTTTCTATATTAGGCCTCACAACTATTTTAGTTTTTTTAGTTTTTGGAAGAAGTATATTGACCCGGCGAAGCAAATAGTGTTAGGTTTTATAGGATGTTGCGAGTTGCAAAGTTCTTTGGAATTTCTGAATGACGGAACAAGTACCTGTTTATAATCCTATTTCAGATCAGAAGTTTGCCTTTCGGTGCTACGGTGTAGCCGTATCGATTCAATGTGCGGACGAGCCTCTTTTGTTAGAGGCCGAACAGAGGTTAAGGGCGGCGTTGCTGAACCGGGTTGAGATCATTGATGATAATTTCGATTCTTCGGCAAAACACTGCTTCAAAATTGGCCTGCATGACGGATCTTACTATTATTCGGGAAGCGAATCGGAATATTCTGAAAACGTATCCCGGGCGGTAGTGCTTAATTTCCTTGAAAGCATGGTGCGGGTGACGATCGCGGAGCACGCGGTAGATCGGGTTTTCCTGCACTCGGGTGTTGTGGCATTAAACGGGAAAGCTATTTTGATACCGGGAAACAGCTATTCGGGTAAGTCCACCCTGGTAGCGGAATTGGTACGGAACGGGGCGGTTTATTACTCGGACGAGTACGCGATTCTGGATAGGGATGGTTTAGTTCACTCATTTCCCAGGCCGCTCGCGATGCGGGGATTTAAGGCCAGTGGTGAACAAACAGACGTTAACGTCGAATCGCTCGGCGGTTTAGCCGGCTACGAACCGATACCCGTGGGTATGGTTTTGATCACGGAATATAATGAAAATGCGGCTTGGGATCCGATCAGCTTAGAATCCGGAAACGGGATATTGGAGATGATCCCGCATACAATTTCTATAAGATTTAACACGAATTTCGCGCTCGGCGTGTTAAATAAAGTGGTTTCGAGTGCATTTGTAATTAAGAGTAAGAGGCCTGACGCAAAAAAATTCGCGAAGATTTTTTCGAATTTTTTTGACAACCGGTTAAATTGCATTAAAATGGCTTAACTCTATTGTATCTATATATTTGTTCGGAGGAGAAAATGAATAATTCGCAGAATCCGGTAGCTCGGAAAAATGATTTGGTCGTCCAGGAAGTAACGGACGAGGTTTTGGTTTATGACCTTAGTTCGAATAAGGCTCACTGCCTGAACGAAACTTCGGCAATAGTGTGGAAATCGTGTGACGGAACCAATTCGGTTTCCGACATCGCCAAGCTGGTCGCATCGAACACCGGCGCAAATGTTTCGGAAGATCTTATATGGCTCGCCATCGATCAGCTCAACGAGAGCGATCTGCTTGAACAGGAAATTAAATCAAGTTTCGCCGGGCACTCGCGCCGTGACGTTATCAAGAAGATCGGCCTTGGCTCAATGATCGCCCTGCCGGTTATCGCGTCGCTCGTCGCCCCGTCGAACGCTTTTGGAGCGGTCTCGTGTGCATGTACGGTTCCTGGAAATTGCTCTACGCAGCCCGGGTGCCCATCAACTGTAAATTGCAATCCTGCCGGTGTTTGCGCACCTTAACCGTTAGGGAACAGTTAAATAGTGTTAGATTTTACTGAGTAGTAAAGGTAATATACCTTTACTACTCTTTTATTTTGCGTGCCTGATAATGGACGATAACTACCGTTGGTATCTCTTAAAGCTGAAACAGCACGAACTATCGATCTGCCGGGCTTTTTCGCTTTTTCGCGAACAGGGGATAGAGCC
>JANMSP010000180.1:0-2722 GCA_031389475.1 Pyrinomonadaceae bacterium | reverse complement strand
AGTTTTTTAGTAAATGAGTAGAACTCAAAAAGTCCGGCCGCAATAGCAAATACGGCGATCACCACGAACAGCCAAATGGTGTCCGGGAAATAAGCGGGCAGAATTATAGATGCTATCAGGATCGGCAGCGTGACGGCTGCGGTTAGTAAACGTGTTTTCATGTAATTTCTGGGCAGAAGCCTGACCGTCAGGGAGGGCTTTCTTAGGGTTGGCGGTAGGCCGCGGCAGTAGGCAGTAAAGAATCTTTTTAAACTGCCTGCTGCCGCGCGGCCAACTGTCTACTTCCAAACGAAAGCCCTCCCTGACGGTCAGGCTTCGGCCTGGACCCCGCCGAAGCGGCGGTCGCGTTTTTGGAAATCGAGTATCGCTTCGAAAATATCGCCGCGCCGGAAATCGGGGAACAGCGTAGGCGTTACGTAGATCTCGCTGTACGCGAGCTGCCACAGCAGAAAATTCGAAATACGCATTTCGCCGCTGGTTCTGATCATCAAGTCGACGTCGGGCAGGCCGTGCGTGTAAAGGTTGCGCTCGATGTCTTCCTCGGTCAGATCTTCGATAGAATCGCCATACGCCAATTTCGTTTGAGCCGCCTTTTTGCAAGCTTCAAGGATTTCCGCACGGCCGCCATAATTTAAGGCGACACTGAGGATCGTCCCGGTGTTTTCCGCGGTTGCGTTCATTCCGGCCGCGATCTCTTTTTGTACGTCTTCGGCCAAACCGCCGATGTTTCCGATTGCCTGAAATCTAATGTTGTTACGATTCACCTCTTTGAGCTCACTGCGCAGGAAACGTTTGAGCATCGACATCAGGCCCGAAACTTCGGCCCGCGGGCGTTTCCAGTTTTCGGTGGAAAAGGCGTAGAGCGTTACTGCCTGAATTTTCAAGCGGGCACAGGTATCGACGATAGATTTCACCGAATCGGCTCCGGCTCGATGGCCGAAAATTCGTGGCCGTCCGCGCAGTTTTGCCCAGCGGCCGTTTCCGTCCATTATCACCGCAATGTGACGCGGAAGGCGTTCGACATCGATTTGGGCTAGCAGGTTCGCCTCATTCGATTTCGGCTTAATTATTTCGGCGAAATTTTCGTGCATTACAAAGTAAGGGTCTAAGAACACACTCCCTACCGGTCGTGTTTCCGCCTTCTAATTCCGCTCGGCAACATCGGTGATCGCGTCAATATTAATTGGGCCGTAGATGTGCGGATAAATTTCATTATTGGTCGAAGGCTCTTCGACCATTTCTGATGTTAGCTTTTGCGTATCGATACTAAGGATCATAACCGACCCGGCATTTTCGTAATATCGTTTCAGCACTGCTTCGAGCTGATTTGCGTAACTGCAGTGGATGAAGCCTTCGGCGGCCAGGCTCTCGGCTTCGTAGAATGGTTTGTCCTTGAACCCTTCCCAAACCGACGGTAAAACGATGTGATAAATTAACATTTGGAGTCGTAAAGCAGCCTACCGATTTTACAAAAAAGCTCGGCGTTCTACGCCGTCAAATCATAATCTACCTTTAGAAGTGTCAGACCGTTTGCCGGTGCGGTTTTCCCGACTAGACTTCTATTTCCCGTGATTATTGCAGACTGGATTGTATCAGAATCCTTTTCGCCGCGCCCGACCTCGAGCAGCGTGCCCATGATCGAGCGGACCATATAACGCAAAAAACCGTTGGCGCTGATGCGGAATTCGATGATCGCTGAATTTGCCCGCTTGTCCCAGGACGATTCGATCGAGCATTCCGTAACGGTCCGTACTCGTGTTTCTCCGTCCGCGTTGATCGAACAGAATGCCGTCCAATCGTGTTCGCCGAGAAGCAGCCGCGATGCTCTTTCCATCCGGGCGATGTCCAAAGGTCTCGCTTCGTGATGAGCGAAGCGGCGCCAAAACGGGGACATGACCGGAGCATTTATGACTCGGTAAACGTACGTTTTATTCTTAGCGGAAAAGCGGGCATGAAATTCGTCCGGCGCTTTTTCGGCCTTGACGATACGTATATCGCGCCACAAGTTTCCGTTGATCGCATGTTGAAGTTTTTCCGGTGTGAACGGCCGGTTCAAACGAACATTCGCGACCTGTCCCTCAGCGTGAACGCCGGCATCGGTGCGGCCCGAACCGGCGACTTTGACCTCGGCGTCCTCAAGCGATCCGATAACGCGTTCGAGCTCGCCCTGGATGGAACGGTCGTTTTCCTGCACCTGCCAGCCGTGAAAATCGGTGCCGTCGTACTGGATTAAAAGCTTAAAATTCATTCGCTTTTTGATATTCGAATTATGGAGCCTATAAAGGAAGGATTATAAAGGAAACAGCAATTTAAATCTTTCGCAGCAGATCAGTGAGTCTTCGTTAAACTCTATTTTCAAAGATTTACTTTCCCGTAAGAAATATTCCGAATGGACGCGGCGCCAATATTCCAGCGATTGATCACCCTCGCCTTCATCGGATGCAAATTGTGCCTCGACTGCATTAAAAGGGATATGAAGTATCTCCGTTGTCTGGATAACACATAGAGGATTTCCCTGAAAATCCGTTACGACGCTGTACCCATCGGCAATTGGAGCTTCGTCCGGCTTAATTGTATTTACGTCGGCGAGGCTGGCGGTCGCGAATTTTTTACCGGCTATTACCAAATCGGCAAGTTCTTCAGCCATTTCCGGAGAGTTGCCGAAATACCACGTCTGGTAAGGTGTCGCTGGATCTATCTGCGGATTCGTGCTGCAGAATTC
>JANMSP010000523.1:0-1635 GCA_031389475.1 Pyrinomonadaceae bacterium | reverse complement strand
CCGCGATCGCCACGTCACACTGTTCCTCGCGATGACACCTGCTCAGAGTTTCCCTAAGCATACCGCGGATTGCCGGCCGTGGCTTGTTCGTTAGCTCAAGTTTGGTGCACTATCGTCGTCTCGCAATCCCAAATCCTGAATCAATATGAAAGAGTGGATTTCCTTAAATATGACTCCTCAGATTGGACCTCGCGCCGCGACTAAACTGCTTGAAAAGTTCGGCTCGGCGGAAAATGTTTTTCACGCCCGCCGTCACGAACTGGAATCTTTACGACTAAAGCCCGAATCAATCGAAAGCATCTTAAAACGCGAATTTCACGATAAAGCCGAAGAAGAATCCGCGCAAGTCAGGGAAATCGGCGGCGATGTTTTGATCTTAGACGACGGCAGTTATCCGTATCTGCTGCGGGAAATCGCCGACCCGCCGATTACGCTTTACGTGAAAGGCGATTGGCAGACTTGTTTCGATGCCGCGTGCGTCGCAGTCGTCGGTTCGCGGCGGTGTTCGACCTACGGCGAAAACGCTTCGGAAATGCTCGCCCGTGATCTGGCGGCGAACGGCGTGTGCGTCGTTTCCGGTTTGGCGCGGGGCATCGACACGGCGGTGCATCGCGGCGCGATACGCGGGCGCGGCAAAACGATTGCCGTTTTGGGAACCGGAATCGACACGGTTTATCCGAAAGAAAACGCGCGTCTGGTCGATGAAATTCTGCAATCGGGCGGCGCGATTGTTTCGCAGTTCCCGCTCGGGACGCCGCCGTTAAAAGACAACTTCCCGTATCGCAATCGAATCATAAGCGGGCTCAGTTTAGGGATTTTAATCGTCGAGGCGTCCGAGCGGAGCGGTTCTTTGATTACGGCGCGGCTGGCAATGGAGCAGAACCGCGAAGTTTTAGCCGTGCCGGGAAATATCACGTCGAAAAATTCGTTTGGCACGAATTATCTGATTAAATCCGGCGCGAAACTCGTGCAGCAATGGCAGGATATCGTCGCCGAACTGCCGCCGGAAATTTCCGCTCAAATTTTGCCGCCGAAGATTGACGAAGCGGCGACGGCGGAAAAAGCGCAACAGCCGGAACTCGCGCCCGCCGATTTGCTCGACAACGAGCACAGAATTTGGTCGCGGCTCGCGCCCGATGAAACGACGCACATTGACGTTTTATTAGAATCGAGCGGTTTATCTTTCGGTGATTTGAGCAAGGTTTTGTTCGATCTTGAAACGCGCGATTTGATTCGCGTCTTGCCGGGTAAATGCTATGCGCGAAAGACTTAAATAATATAAAAAGATAATACCGAAATCGAAGTTTGGACTTTTGTTGTAATTATAAGTAAGGTTTAATCACGGATTGACACGAAGTGATTAAAGGTGTTAGAAGTTTGGAATGTCGGCGAATGTAAAAAGCGTCCGACATATTTTTTTCAATAATGGCAAAGAATTTAGTAATAGTCGAATCGCCGGCAAAGGCGAAAACCATCAATAAATATCTCGGCAGCGATTATAAAGTTCTCGCTTCCATCGGGCATATCAAGGATTTGCCGACTAAAGAACTCGGCGTGGACATTGAAAACAATTTCGAGCCGCTCTACGAAGTCATTCCCGACACAAAAAAGCGCAATAACAAAAAAACCGTCTCC
>JANMSP010000120.1:0-3658 GCA_031389475.1 Pyrinomonadaceae bacterium | reverse complement strand
TACACGCTCTACGACCTCAGCTTCCCGGTCGATCTCTCCCGCGACGTCATCCGCGAACTAAACCGCCGCAAAATCAAACACAGCGAATCCGCAATCCCGTGCGGGCATTATACGTTGGGCACAAAGCCGTGGGTTTATTTGGATGGATATAAGATCATTTCTTATTTGCGAAAGCATTTGAAGTGAGTTCCCGGTCGGAACGCAGGCACCCATTCCAGCAAATAGCGTCGCTTCGTCGCGAACAACTTTTTTGCGACTCGGGAGATAAGCGACAACGTAACGCGTTCGAGAACTCCGCGTGCAGGCAAAGGTGCCTGCGTTCCAGTCTGCTCACGCTAACGGTTCTGAATTGCTTAATTGCCACGATTCCTTATAAATTACTTGTTCTCCCGGGTTTAATTTCGTTAGCGGCGAAAGTGTTTCGACTTCCATGAACGAGCCTGCGCTGTAAACTTCCGTGTTCGAATTCATATCGGGATAAACCGCATCTTCCGTAAAATCGAAGTGCTTTACAAATCTTAGATTTTGCCATTCGTAAGCGGCCCAGCCTTGTTTGTTGAGGACGCCGATCTTTTGCGGGGAATGCTCGTTTTCGTCCACACGCAGGCGGATCGCATCCTTTTTGAATTTCCATCGCGGATCAGTGAAATCGGTGTACGGCCAGACGGCTATTGAGCGGACGGGCAGCAGAGTATCGCCGCCGTAACTTTTCGCGGGTTCGTTCGGTATCACCGCTTCGCCGCCGGAACGCATTATTGTCAGCGCCCAGGCGGATAATTCGATTTCCTTATCGCCGTGATTTGTGATTTTATGATCGATCACGGTTTCGCTGCCGGTTTCGAATAAAGTTACGGTGATCTCCTTTTGCGTATTGGTATTCGGTTCGAGCGGCTGAATAAATCTGGCTGAAAACTCGCCGTCAATTGAATATTCAACCGCTTCATTATCCGGTGCATACGAAAGCGGCATGTTTTCCGGGGCGATCCAGAGGCGGTGGCCGCCGTATGGTTTCCATGTGCCGAGCGCGGTCTTGACCTCAGCCTCACCGTGCCAACCTAAAATGTTCTCGCCCGCATCCAAGCCGTAGAACAAGATGCGCGGCCCGAAATCGGTGGAAACAATAAGCTTCGCGTCGCCGTTCGAGATTTCGACGCAATTCGGGAAACCGAGATATTCAGCTTTCGCAATCATGCTCTAATTATAAGCATTTGCGGCCGACATCTGCTAAAATTCTCGCGATTCGGTTTCGTATATTAGCTGGTGAAGTGGGATTGGTTTTCTTTCGTGTTTTTCTGTGTGTTTTCGTGGTTCCGGTTTTAAGACTGGAACCACGAAATAACACGAAACGAATCAAAGATAGATAAATTGTGATTCAATTATTCATGCAGACCGCGATTCTCTAAATGACTTCGCCCAACGAAAAATTCAGAACCACAATCGATGAAGGACTGCTTCGGCTGATATCGCGTGCCGAAAATTCGCGCGGCTTGAAAGCTCCAGATATTTCATCGCGGGTTGATTCGTGCCTAGAAAAATACCTGTTTCGTGATAACGCTGATGCGCAAAATGCTGAGGTGAAGGCATTTATCGAAGATATTCGGGCGGATGATCTTTCTTTGGTGATCGCCTGCGAAAAAGGCGACGAAAAGGCCTGGGAAGATCTGGTGGCGAATTTCGATTCGACGGTGAAATCGGCCGCACGTAAGATCTCGTCGAATAACGAAGATGCTGAAGACCTTGCAAGTTCGATCTGGGCGGAGCTTTACGGCCTGCGGCAGGACGCCGAGGGGAACAAGAAAAGCAAGCTCGCGTATTATTCGGGACGCGGCTCGCTGGCCGGTTGGTTGCGGGCGGTCGTATCGCAGCTCGCGGTCGATCAATTTAGGAAACAGTCTAAGTTCGTCCAGATCGAAGAAAGCCGTGAATTCGAGAATCTTGCACAGGAAGCTTCCGAACATTCGGGTAACGGGCTCGTCTTGCACACCGACAACCCGGAAGATATTTTTACGGAACAGCAGACTTCCGGCGATGTGACGAAAGCTTTGCAAAGCTCGATCGAATCGCTCGACGCGGAAGACCGTTTGATACTAAAGCTGTATTATTTTGACGATCTAAAGCTTAAAGACATCGCCCAAACCTTCGGCTATCACGAAGCGACCGCCAGTCGAAAACTAGTCCGCGTCCAGACCGAGATCAGAAAATCCGTCGAGAAAAACCTGCGAACTCATCACGGCTGGAGCGAAAACGAGGTAAAACGCCATCTCTCCGAAACGGCGTCAAAGCTTGGAATAAGCTTTGAAAAATTGTTCACGATACTGATGATTATGGCGTTGATGCAAGATTTTCCCCTTTTGGGCGTTCTGTAAATGGGTTACGAAAACCAACCGCGGAGATATTTGAAATTAACGGGGACGAGCAGAAAAAGGCATGCCAAAATGGTTTTTCCTGGTTTGCTGAATTGTGCAAGTCTCCGTTAATTGTCTCCACGGCTTAAATTAAATGGAATTAGATTTCGACAAAGAAATAGATACACTTCTGCGAAAGGCGCGGCCCGCTAAAGGTGTGCTCGCCGGCGAGGCAATGCTGCCGCACCTCGACGCGGATAGTATCGCTGCCTTTGCCGAAAATGCCTTGCCGGAAAAATCGCGGCAGACATACATGGCTCATTTCTCGGATTGTCACCGCTGCCGGGAAATTCTGTCGGATACTATTTTAATGAATTCGGAAGCGGCGCCGGAAGCCGCTTTTGCCGCCGCGCCCGCAATCGTTACTGCAGCCGAGCCGTGGTATCGCAAACTGTTTTTATTCCCGAATCTGGCGTATGTGATGGGCAGCCTGGTACTCGTTTTTAGTGGTTTTCTTGGATATTCGCTGCTCCAAAATGCGGGCGGCGATGCAAGTTCTTCGGAAGTTTCGCAGGTGGAAGAAGAACGCCCGACTGTGAGCGGGCCAAATGCCAGTGAAGAACCGATGTATCCGGCCGTCGCATCAAATTCAAATACGAATGCGGCAAGCGCGATGAGCTCGGTTGCGAACACAATGGCGAATGCCTCAGTGGCAAATTTGGCAAACAGTGCGTCTGCCAGGAGCAATTCGAGTTCACTGCCCGTCGTTACGGGCCGGGCATTAGACGCTCCGGCGGGCGAAGTACTTGCCGAACGCGACAAAGATGTTTCCATAACTTCCGCGGACTCTGCAATATCGCAGCTGCCCGCTCCGCCTCCTCCCGCGCCCGCAGCAAGAGAGCGTCCGGAACAGCAAAAAGAAGACGCTTCCGCCGAATCTCGCGGTGCCGAAGAAAGCAAGCTTTCCGCAAAAAAGGCGATGCCGCGAAACGACGGCGGCCCATTCAAATCGGCCGGGCCGCAGCGAAACCAGCAGCGCAGTTTTCCGAATCAGGTTCAGAACAACGAGTTTGAGGTAGCCGTAACGCGGGCCGTCGGCGGTAAGAAATTCCAGCGTAGAGACGGCGTCTGGTACGATTCCGCCTATCGCGGCCAAGTCACGACGAATATCAGGCGAGGAACGGAACAATACCGCAAACTCGACGGCGGTTTACGCTCAATAGCGGAAAGTTTGGACGGAACCGTGGTGACGGTGTGGAATGGCAAGGCTTACCGGATTCAGTAGATTCTCTCTTGTCAGAACCGCGAGCGGT
>JANMSP010000106.1:0-13035 GCA_031389475.1 Pyrinomonadaceae bacterium | reverse complement strand
TTGAGAATGCGGCGCTGGAACCATGGGATTTCGGGCATCCGGGCTGGGTGAATGAACGGGCAGCGGGTTTTATCATATCTCCGGTGCAGGATTCGCTGGTTTTTGAAGTGCTCGCGTGGACACCTGGAACAAAAGGCATCGTTACGGGCTCTGCGGTTAGGTTGCAGCTGCCTAGCCGTCCGACGCAGGAAGAACTTACATCATATTTCAACAGCGTAAGAAGTTCACTAAAAGGGAATATGGTCATGATCGGTGCTCCCGCGAAAATACCGGTTAGTTTCGAACCGCCGGCCAAGCGAATCGATGATGAAGTATTAAGAAGAAGGCTCGATCCAAACGCCCCGGCACCTACGCCGCAACCCACACCGCCAGCACCGGTAGCCGTCGAACCTAAGCCCAATGTGCTGCCGTTTTCACAACTTAGCGATCAGCTCGATAAATTCCTGATCGACAGCGGTGTAGCCGTCCGCATTACCGATGCCGGACGCGAGCACGGACAGATCCGTGCATTCAACAACCGCAGCTTCGATGCAACGAAGGTAGTTCCGACAATCGTTTTAAGAAACGAGGATTACGGGCGCATTTCGCGTTTGCTCGATGATAAGCGAACGGTCACTCTTGAATTCGACATCCGAAATAAGACGTTTCCCGAAGGCACGACCTCTTATAATACGGTCGGCGAAATCGTCGGCACCGATAAGAAGGACGAGGTCATTATGCTCGGCGGGCATCTCGATTCATGGCACGCCGCGACCGGAGCGACCGACAACGCCATTGGCTGCGCGATCATGATGGAAGCCGCACGGATCTTAAAAGCAGTCGGCGTAAAGCCGCGGCGGACGATCCGAGTAGCTCTCTGGAGCGGCGAAGAGCAGGGTTTGCTCGGTTCGCAGGCATATGTGAAAAAACATTTCGGCACGGCGGAAGCTCCGACACCAGCTTATTCTAAATTCGGAGGTTATTTTAATATCGAATCGGGAACCGGAAAGGCACGGGCATTTACTGTCTTCGGCCCGGCGGAAACGGCTACTTCTTTACGCAATGTAGCATCCAAATTTGAAGATTTCGGCATTTTAGGAGCCAGCACGACAAAAAGTCGGAGCCTTGGCGGATCGGATCACACATCGTTTAATCAGGCCGGGCTGCCGGGAATTGGAGTTAACCAGGATCCGATCGAATATTTCACACATACCTGGCACACTAATCTCGATACTTATGAAAGAATTGTCGAGGACGATGTCAAAAAATCGGCCGTTGCGATCGCCGCCGCGGTTTACCAGCTGGCGATGCAGGATGAGTTGCTGCCACGTTTCAAAGCGGGCGAAATGCCTGCGTTGCCACCGGCCCGGAATTAATTTATGCAGAAGCCCGCACGTAAGTAAGGGCGTATTATACAAATCGTCAGCGGCAGTAGGCCGGGAGGTAATACCTGCTCACTGCCGACTTGAATATTTCGCCCTTGTCTACACGCGGGCTTCTGCATTGGGTACGAATAGGTCATATGAAGGACAAATATCTGCCAGAACGCATTCAGTGCATTTCGGCGAGCGGGCCTGGCAGGTTTGGCGACCGTGAAAAATCATCAAGTGCGGAAAAATGATCCACTCATTTTTCGGGACAAGTTTTTCGAGGTCGTTTTCGATCTTCTCCGGGGTTTTCTGCTTTGTAAGCCCAAGCCGCTGAGACAGCCGGGAAACGTGGGTATCGACCACCACACCCGACGCGATACCAAAAGCATTTCCAAGTACTACATTAGCCGTTTTCCGGGCGACACCGCCGAGAGTCAGTATCTCATCCATCGTCTTCGGAATTTCCCCGCCGTAAACTTCGATCAATCTTGCACTCGCGGCTTTAATATTCTTTGCCTTGTTGCGAAAGAAGCCGGTGGAATGAACATCACGTTCGAGTTCTTCTTGCGAAACATCGGCAAAATCCTGCGGCCCGCGATATTTGCGGAAGAGAGTTGCCGTAACTATATTCACACGTGCATCGGTGCATTGGGCGGAAAGGATCGTCGCTATCAGCAGCTCAAACGGATTCGAATGGACCAGGGCGCAGTGAGCGTTGGGATAAGTTTTTTTGAGCCGCTTTATGATCTCGGCGGTGCGTAGTTTTTTGTCTGGAATCACGTGACAAGGCTAAAAAAGAAACTCGCAAAATGCAAATTCGGATGCGATTGGTTAGAATCCTTTATAAAGATGAAATGAAAGTCAGGGACGATGAGATCGATAGTAATTAATAATTTCTAATTATTAATTATTTTTCGAAAGCCGCCATACTTATTTTCCTCACTACTTATAATGAAAGTTCCTTTACTTGACCTTGCCGAACAAAACCAACTTTTGCGGCCGGACATAGAAGCCGCTCTGGGCCGCGTTCTCGACACGAACGGCTTTATCCTCGGCGGGGAAGTAAAAGTCCTAGAGGATGAGCTGGCCGAATATTGCGAGACGAAGTATGCTATCGGCTGTGCTTCGGGCACCGACGCGTTGCTGTTGGCCCTAATGGCATTAGACGTGAAAGCGGGCGACGAAGTAATCACCACTCCTTACAGTTTTTTTGCGACCGTGAGCTGCATCACGCGGCTCGGGGCGATCCCAATTTTTGTCGATATCGATCCGGAAACCTATAATCTCGATATTTCTCAAATCGAAGCGAAGATCACTGAGAGGACGAAAGCCATCCAGCCGGTTCATCTTTATGGGCAGTGCGCGGATATGACGGCTCTTCGCAAACTGGCTCATAAACACTCGATTCCGCTGGTCGAGGATGCCGCACAGGCGATTGGCGCGGAGGAATTCGGAATGCGTGCCGGATCGATGAGCGAGATCGGCTGTTTTAGCTTTTATCCGTCGAAAAATCTCGGCGGAATGGGCGACGGCGGTTTTTTGACAACCGACGACGACGATCTGGCGCGAAAGCTTTTTGCTTTGCGCGTTCATGGTTCGGAAGAGCGCTATTATCATAAATGGGTCGGCCTGAATTCGCGGCTCGACGGTTTTCAAGGAGCGGTATTACGCGTAAAGCTGCCGCATCTCGATACATGGTCGGACCGCCGCAAGGCCAACGCAGACAATTACCGCGAGCTTCTTACGAATGCCGGACTGGCCGAACAAATGGGACTGCCTTTCGAGAGAGAAAATGTTCGGCACATTTACAACCAATTTGTAGTTCGGGTGCCGGATCGGCGAGACGAGCTAAAGGCATTTTTAGCCGAACACGACATTGGTTCCGATATATATTATCCGGTTTCACTGCATTTGCAGGAATGCTTTGCTTACCTGGGAAATGCGGACGGCGATTTTCCCGAATCGGAGCGGGCTTCGCGTGAAACGCTCGCATTGCCGATTTTTCCCGAACTAAAGCCGGAACAGCAGGAATACGTCGTCGAAAAGATTGCTGAATTCTACAAACCTTAGTGACAAAACCGCTTCTTATCCTAAATACCAAAAGTGCTATAGGCCGCATTGCGATGGCGGCGGCGATCTTGACTGCGCTTGTATTTGTGTGGTTCGGCGTGCGCTGGCAGCTCGGAAATATGCTGGCCGAACTGACATCGCCGAATCGCGATGATGCTCTCAGCGTTGGCAATGTTGCTGCGGGTTTAACGCCGAAAGATCCGCTACCGAGATGGCTGATCGCCGCAAAACAGAAACAACTCTTTGACCCGGAAAGCACCGAATCGGCTCTCGAAAACTTCGCCGAAACCGTTCGCCTTGCCCCGCATGATTTTCGCTGGTGGATCGAACTCGGCCGTGCTTTCGAACAAGCCGAACGGCCAGTAGAAGCTGAAAAAGCATTGGTGCAGGCGGTCGAACTTGCGCCTTCATATACTTTTCCACGCTGGCAGCTGGGAAACTTTTACTTAAGGCAGAACCGGACGGACGAAGCATTTGCGGAGTTGAAAAAAACAACCGAAAAGAGCGCTGTTTACCGTAATCAGGTTTTTTCGCTCGCTTGGGATTATTTTGACAAAGATCCGCGAATGGTTGAGGAATTGGCAATCGATACGCCTTCGACAAAGCCCAGCCTTGTTCTGTTTTACGCCGCTAGAAGCAGTCCGAAGGATGCTCTGAGAATATGGAACACGCTTAACGATGAACAAAAGGCGGCCAATGTTCAAACCGCCAAAGAGGCCGCGTTTATTTTGCTTGGCAAATTCTTTTTTATCGAAGCCGCCGAATTTGCGAGACAGTCCGGCCGCGATCCCGATGTGCGGCCCGGATCGGTGACGAATGGCGATTTCGAAGGGCCGCTGGCTGTCTCCGAGGAATCACTTTTCGGCTGGAAGGTCAATAGGGCCGAAGGACGGGCTGATTCTTCCATCGATTCGACGGTCAGACACGGCGGAGCGCGAAGCCTAAAAACGACATTTCGAAATTTTGAGAAGGCGACAATTTATACCTTGCTGCAGCACGTCGCCACTGAACCGCTCGGTAGCTATCGGTTGAGTTTCTGGGTTCGCACTGAGAATTTGAAAAGCGGCGGCCCACCGCTTCTCGAGATCGCAAACTGTACTAATGATAAGGTACTTGCAGCTAGTAAACCGTATCCGGTGGGAAGCAACGATTGGGAAGAAATGACTGTTGAATTTACCGTACCGGAAAACTGCAGCGGCGTGGTGCTGAAAACGGCACGCGTATATTGCGGAGAGGATTGTCCGCTCGTCGGCACGTTTTGGTACGACGATTTTAATTTGGTGCGGCAATGAGCATACAACCGCCTACAACATATGCCAGCAAGATCGCGTTCGTCCTGATGTGCGTGGCGATCATATTTACGACCGTTGCATACGGAGCGGTGCATCAGCCTGTAATTGCCATTGTCTATATCGTTTTCGGGATGATGTTCATCCTCTGGGCAGTCGACGGTTATATTACGGGTTCGCTGCGGCTCAACCCCAGCCTGCTTCCGCTGCCGATTCTTGCGGCTGTTCTATACGGCGTAGTTCAAACGATCCCTTTCGGGACGGTCGTTGAGACGGGCGGAGTTTCGGGAATTTCCCGGACGATATCGCTCGATCCGTTTTCAACGCAGGCGACGACGCTGCATCTATTTGGTCTTCTGCTTTTTTTCGCGGTCGCACTGACATTGATTGATACGGCGGCCCGGCTCCGTAAATTGGTGATAATAATAACCGTGTTCGGTTTTGTTTACGCCTTTTACGCAATTTTGCAGGCCGTCTTAAGCCCGAATAAGATCTACGGCATTTACGAACGGGTCGGCGCGATTCCGTTCGGTTCGTTTGTCAACCGTCATAATTTTGCGGCTTACATGGAGATGACGATGGCTTTGCCGCTCGGATTGTTGTTTGTGGGGGCAATTGGGAAGGATAAGCGGCTGCTTTATGTGACGGCTATCGCATTAATGGGTGTTGCTCTGATTTTGAGCGTATCGCGCGGCGGCTTTGTGGCGTTTCTGGCTGAAGTGATATTTTTGACGATCGTAACAAGTACCGCACGAAGTGGACGTAAGCTTTATTTGAAGATCGGATTGGCCGTCGTATTGGTCGCGGCAATCGTCGGCGGTTCGTTTTTTGTCGGCGGGGAAAGCTCGCTGACACGAATTGCAGAAACATCCGGTTCCGAGAACGTCACCTCCGACCGATCGCACATCTGGGCGGTTACATTCAGCGTGATCGCCGATAATATGCCGCTCGGTGCCGGGCTGGGAAGTTTCGGGGCGGCCTACACCGCTTTCGATAACCGAAGCGGCCTTGAAAGGGTCGAGCAGGCGCATAATGATTATCTGCAGATCGCTGCGGATGCCGGAATCGTCGGGATATTTTTAGCCTTGTTCTTTTTGTTTGTATTGTTCCGGACGGGGCTGGAAGCGATAAAGTCGGAAAATACTTATCGGAGCGGAGTTGCGGCCGGAGCACTCGCCGGGTGCTTCGCGATACTCATACACAGCCTTTTCGATTTCGTGCTTCATACGACGGCAATTACTGTGCTTTTTCTCACTTTGATCACATTGATCGTTGCCAGCCGCAATAGTTACGAAGATGATTTAGAAAATCCTGAAGGTAGGAAAATTAAGAAAAAAAGAACCTCAAGCGTTGCTTCGATCTCATCCGCGAAACGAAAATCACTTCCATAATTAAGAAAGCGATTTGAGCACCAACGGTGCGGCCATAATTTAGCCTGCGGCAACGCCGTAGGTAAACTCCGAGTAAATGTTGAAGCACCAAAGGTGCGAAGTAATAGTCGGATTGTTAAGCGTTACTCGGGAATCTTATGGCTTTGGGGTCGCGGCACATTGTTCCTGCGGCCGCCTGCTAAATTGCTTCGCGCATTTGGTGCTTTTATCTAAATATCGCGATCCGCAGGTTTTAGATTCGAACGCGAACGTGCAAGGCTGAAGATGTACCAGATTATTCCGTGTGCAACGTATGCGGCAGAAAGGATCAGCAGAACGTAATTCGAATAAAGCCACATCAGCATACCTATTGCCGCGATCAGCAAAAGCAGATATAAATTACTCCGGCCTGTTCCGACCGTTTTAGCGCTCGAGTAGCGGAGTGTGCTGACCATCAAAACGCTGAGAATGGCGATGAGTACCATGACCAAAAGCGTGTAAAATCTAGGTAGTCCCCCGCCATAAGAACTCAGCGGCATCGGTGCGAAATGCACGAGAGCCGCCAGAAGCCCCGCAGCGGGAGGTATTGGAAGTCCGACAAAATTCTTTTTATCGACTTTCGGCGTGCCTTCCTGTAAGACGCGCGGACGTGTGGCCTGTAAATTAAATCTTGCCAGCCGAAAAGCTCCGCACATCAGGTACATAAACAAAAGAAATACGCCTAAACCATGTTCCTTACTGCTTTCGGGAAAGGTCGCTGCGATTCCCCAGCTATAAATAAGTGCAATCGGGGCGATTCCGAACGTCAGCACGTCCGCGAGTGAGTCGAACTGAACGCCGATTTCCGTAGCGGTCTTTGTCATCCGTGCGACGCGACCGTCGAGAGTATCGAAAAGAATGGCGAGTCCGATGGCGACAGCGGCGTAGTTAAAATATCCTTGTGCAATTTCGGGAGCGGTTGCTACGATCTGAAATCCTCGGATCGAATACAAAACAGCGAGGAAGCCCATGCCGATATTCGCGGCTGTGAACGCCGTCGGGATGACATATAAGCCCTTCTTTATGCCGCGGTGGACTGTTTTATTCTCTTCGGTTTCCATATTTATCATTGAAACGTCGGCAGGATCCGGCGTTACGGCAAACGAGCAATGATCGTTTCGCCGCCTACTACGCGGTCACCTATCTTCACCAATACTTCAACACTAACAGGCATAAGAAGATCGGTCCGCGAACTGAATTTGATAAGGCCGAATTTTTCGCCTAGAGCGAGATCATCGCCTTGTTTGCTCCAGCAAACTATTCGTCGGGCGACGATTCCGGCGATCTGCGTGCATACGACCGTCATTTTTTCATTTTCGATGGTCAGCGAATTACGTTCGTTCGAAAAACTCGCTTCGTTGCTGGTTGCGGGAGCTTTTTTTCCGCGAATATAATCGACTTTCGTAACTTTTCCGGCAATAGGTGAACGATTTATATGAACATCGAGCGGAGACAAAAACACGCTGACGATCTTGCCGGTCTCATTTTCATCAATTCGCGTGACTCGTCCGTCAGCCGCTGAAACTACTATATTTTCGCCTTCGGGAACGGTGCGGCTCGGATCGCGGAAAAAATAAGCCATGAACGCGGTGAGCAGTACAAAAAACACCGCGACTGGCCACCAGCCCAGAAATCCAAAGATCAGAGCGAGAATTATCGGTGTGATAATAAAGGGAAAGCCATCTTTAACCATAAATCTGAGGCATGTGCCATACGCAATCTTACTTGAAAACTATATTTTTGGAAAATACGCAAAAAAAGCCCGATGTCGACAAACATCGGGCGAAAGGAGGATCGTATGAAGAAAACACTAACTATCTAACTGCGGACCGGATTATCTTTAGCATAGCTGTAAGCACACCAACCTGAGATGAGATGCACAACCCAGCCAAGCAATCCGGCGGTTCCGATCCAGGAAACACCGGTTATCACTAACCATAGTATCCCGATCAAAATACGGCCATTGTAAATTTGCCCAACACCTGGAATCAAAAGACTCAATATTCCTGCTAATATAGGTTCACGCATTGTATCAAAATTACCTCCGCTATTTAATAACGAAACAAAAATGGTTTAGTTGCAAAAAGTTTATGGAGCGCGGATACCCCTGTCCGCGATGAGCGTCGCCGGAACGCGGACACCCTTGTCCGCAATGAGCTTCGCTTCGAAGCGAACAACCAGTGAGAAATTTAAAATGGCCAATGGAAAATGCACGATCTTATATCCTAATTTTCAATTTTCCTATTGTCACTCGCGGTCGCCGACTCCGCGGGCGGACAAGGTGTCCGCGTTCCCACACTGCGGGCAGGAAAGGTGAGTGCGTTCCGGCCTAATGGCCCATAACTTCATGCACCGCGAAATGTATCGCGAAAAACAGGGCTACGCCGGCGAAGATCGAAATTGACACTAACGGACGGTGGCCGCCGTGGTGATTTACTTCAGGAATTAGATCGGTGGCGGCAACGTATAGCGTAACGCCGCTGGCGAGCGGAAGTGCATATGCCACTGAAAATCCCAGGCTGCTGCCAACAAAATAAAAAAGCATTACGCCGGCAAGTGTAGTTAATCCCAGCAGAGATGTTGCGATCAAAACCTCGCGAAAACTTTTGCCCGCCGCAAGTATCATCGAGCCGATCGTAAAACCTTCCGGAAATTTGTGTAGAAAAACTGCGATAAAAACAAGAAATCCGACCTTAACATCGATCTGCGATGCCGCCGCAATCGCGATACCGTCAAAAAAAGTGTGGATCAATAATCCGCCAAGACCTGAATATGCAGAAGTTGAAGAAATTAGAGTGTCCTCATTCATTTCCTCGCCGAGGTGAAAATGCGGGGCAATCGTATGTTCGAAAAATTGCGTCAATAGATAACCGGCGAGCAGCAGCAGCATTGGAACATACAAATTCTCGGCGGAATCGGCGTGCGTTTTCTGCCAGAGAATTACCGTTTTCGGGATGACCTCGATGAATGTCACCGCCAACATAAAACCGGCGCCGAGGGCCAGTAAATATTTGAGGCTTTTCTTGTAATTTTTGTGAATTTGCGAAGGAAAAAGGATAAGTCCGCCCAAAACATTGGCGAGTCCCGCGCATAGGCCAAATATCAGAAGTTGTATAAAAACCGAATCCATAACCGCATTAAAACCTAAACTTTAACTTAAATCTCAGGTAAAGGAAACCACGATAATCGGCAGGGCCACAAACCAGGATCTCCCTTTAATTAGTTTAAACAGCTGATTAACGAAAACGTTAAAATTAGTTCTTGACATGGATTTCAAATAGAGCGTAAGATGCTTATTGTCATTCGGCATTTCTTAAAACGAATGTGGGGCATGGCTAAAAAGTAATAAAGGAAGTGTTTAATTTCTTAAGCACTTCATACAAAGAAGTATCCTATAGCACAAGAATCGCGATAACAACTAATTTTCAATAAAGACGGGCAAAATCTCATTGAAAATCATCGCGTTAAACCCGACGAACAGTACTAAATTGATAAAATTGGCGGCTTTGCCGTCCGGGTCTATCCTTGTCTTTAAATTTGAACCTGGTCTTTGAACATGCCTGAAACCCAACACCTGCCGGTATTGCTTGATGAAACACTTCGGCTGCTCGAACCAAAAAGCGGGGAGATGTTCATCGACGCAACGCTCGGACTCGGCGGGCACTCGGAAGCGATTCTTGGATGCTCGGACGATATTCAGGTGATTGGAATAGATCAGGACACGGAAGCGGTTAAATTCGCCCGCAAGCGGCTCGAAAAATTTGGTGACCGGATATCGATCGTTCATTCGAATTTCGCCGAAATTAAGAATGTCGCCGAAAATGTTGCGGTCAACGGCATTCTGGCCGATCTGGGAGTTTCGTCGCTCCAGTTCGACAGTGGCGAACGCGGCTTCAGTTTCCGATTCGATGCACCGCTCGATATGCGGATGAACGCCGATTCGAACGGTCCTACGGCCGCAGACCTTTTAGCTGATCTTTCTCAGGATGAAATCGCGAACGTTATTTATCAGTACGGCGAGGAACGAGCCTCCCGCAAAATCGCGAAATGGATCGTTGAAAAGAGAGACGCCGGCGAGCCGATCACGACGACGCGGCAACTCGCGGGTTTGGTAGAAAGAGCCGTAAAACGCGGCAAAAACGACAAGATACATCCGGCGACCCGGACATTTCAGGCCCTAAGAATCGCGGTAAATCGCGAAATTGAAATTTTGGAACAGTTTCTCATCGATTCGGTCGATGTTTTGAAAAACGAAGGCAGACTCGCCGTGATCACATTCCACTCCCTTGAAGATCGCATCGTGAAGCAGACCTTTCAGAAGTTATCGGGCAAATGTTTCTGCCCGCCGCGGATTCCGCAATGTATGTGCGGAGCCCTGGAGAGAGTTGAGATCCTGACACGTAAGCCCATTATTCCCAGTGAAGATGAAATGAATGAAAACCCGCGCTCACGAAGTGCCAAACTGCGGGCAATCAAAAAGTTAAGTTAATTCAATCCGCCCAACACCCATTCGGAGAATTTTTTATGAGAGAACGCAGCATTCGCCGTCCCCAAGCAAGAAACGTTTCAACTGCTGAGGTCAATCCTCTGACATGGCGTTACTTCGTCATAATGTTAATTTGCGGCTGCGTGCTAGCGGCAGGATTTTTCTTCGCCGCCCGCCAGCATTTTTCATCGATGGAATACGGGATCAACAATTCGAAGCTGCGTAAACAGCTTGAGGATCTCGAGTCTGAAAACCGCCGGCTGCGGCATTCAAGAGAAGTATCTATGTCGCCCGGGGAAATAAAGAAGGTCGCACGGAATTTGGGCTTCCGCGAGATCGAAAGTGGAATTGTAATGACTGCGTCAGCAGCACAAGCAAAAGCAGTAATTTCTCCGGTAACTATCGCAGCTAAACCGGATGCGGCTGACACGAAAACATCGGGATTGGTCAAAACTGCTTATCAAAGACCGGTAACAGAAGCTGCGTCTGTCGGCACATCGAATACCGATCGGGCAGCAAAACAAACTAAAAAACCGCAGCCCGTGAATGTAACGAGGGAGCGAGCGGAAATAACGACAATCGCGAAGCTGAGGTAATAATGCGATGGCACCACGGGCGAAAAGAGTTAAGAAACGAAACCTACGGCAAGTCGCGTTTACGCGATTTACGCTGATCGTCGCACTCCTCGTCTTGTGGATGGGCGGCATCGGCGTGCGGCTCGTTTATTTGCAGGTAAATCAGCATGAATGGCTGAAGCAGAAAGCTCTCGGCCAGCGGCGGGATTTCAAGCGGACCAAAATGCCGCGCGGCACGATCTATGACCGGAACGGCCGGGCGCTTGCGATGAGCGTCAATGTTAAAACTCTTTACGCTGACGCAACGCAGATCGGCGATATTAAATCGGCGGCGAAAGCGATAGCAAAGGTTTTAGCATTGAAAGAAGCGGACATCGCGAAGCAGCTCAATGAAGCGAAAGAAGTTGAAAAAAGATTTCTTCCACTCGTAAAAGGCCTCGATGAAGAAGCGGCGCAGAAAATAAACAAAGCCCTCGAAGATAATTCTATAAAGAAGGCAGACGCTCCGCGATTTGCCGGCTTGCACTGGCGCGACGATCAAAAGCGAAGCTATCCGAATGAATCGATGGCCGCACATGTGATCGGTTTCAGTAATGCCGAAGGCGTGGGACAGGCGGGCATCGAACAGTCTCAAAATGAAAACCTCTACGGGGCAGTGATCAAAAAGATGCAGGAACGCGACCGGTTGGGCCGCGTGTATGACGAAACAGTTTCTGAAAAGGAGCCGCCGAAGGATGTGACTTTGACGATCAGCACATCGTTTCAATACAAGGCAGAACAGGCTTTGGAAAAAGCTGTCAAAGCATCGAGTGCCAAATCCGGCATGGCTGTAGTCATCGATCACAAGACGGGCGAAATTCTCGCGCTAGCGAATTATCCGACATTCGATCCGAACAAATTAAAGGAGATCACGCCGAATAATCTGCGAAATGAAGTGATCCAGAGCGTATATTCGCCCGGGTCGGTATTCAAATTAATTACCTACGGTTCAGCGCTCGAAAAAAATCTGATTACGCCGGAAGGCATGATCGACAGCCCGAACTCAATCGAGGTTGCAAAGCATAAATTTACCGACTCGCATCCGATCGGCCGAGCGACATATCTAAAAGCAATGGCCGTTTCGAGCAATGTGTCGGCTATCAAAACAAGCCTCCGCGTCGGCAAGGAAGATTTTTATAAAACAGTTACAAAAATGGGATTCGGAAGCCGCACGGGAATCGAATTGCCGGCCGAAACTAAAGGAATTGTTCGGGCCCCGGAACGGTGGAACGGCGACTCGTTGGCCTCAATGGCGATAGGTTACGAAATCGGCGTGTCGGCTTTGCAAATGGCAACCGCTTTTGCGACGATAGCAAACGATGGAGTTCGAGTTCAGCCGCGTATAATCAAGGAAATTCGCCAATCCGATGATCAAATCGTGCCGATTGCCCAGCCTGAGAAACAACGGGTCGTGAGCGCTGAAACTGCGCGCGGGCTTAAGACTATGCTGCGCGAAGTTGTCGTATCGGGCACGGGAAAAGCGGCCCAATTGAATGGATATTCGTCGGCGGGAAAAACGGGCACGGCGTGGAAGTTCGATGAGAAGTTGAAACGGGTGAATTCCGCGAAATATATTTCGTCGTTTATTGGTTTTGCACCGGCTGAAAATCCGGAAATCACGATTGCCGTAGTAATCGATGAGCCGAAAGTCGGCGGACGCAATGGCGGGCAGGTAGCCGGGCCGGTCTTTCGCGAGATCGCCGAGCAAATTCTACCTGAGATGAACGTCAAGCCGGATTTGAACGTCGAGGAACTGGAAGCGGTGGTCGAGGATATACCTGAAACGGTCGGAAACGGCGTCGGCGGGCCGAACACGTC
>JANMSP010000072.1:0-5418 GCA_031389475.1 Pyrinomonadaceae bacterium | reverse complement strand
CTTCGTGAGCGACTTTCACCGCTTCGTTTCAAGCTTTTATGCCCTTCGTAACCTATTTGCATCGCTTCGTATCAAACTCTTTGGTCTTCGCCTTCGACTTGCGCTGCTTCGTGTCGAGTTTAAACCGCTTCGGCTTCGATCAACGGGCATCACTGGTTGCAGGCGAGCCGATGCAGTTTAAATATTGAGCATGTGCCGTCGCGCGATCCGCCGATGAATAGCCATTTGCCTTTTTTCTTCACGAGAAATTCGCTCCAACGAACAGGTATCTCAATTTCCTCGCTAGCCTTCACCTTGCCGGCTGTTACCAAGAAAGCCTCAGCCGTAAAGGTCACGGTTTCATAGGAGATGTAATGAATCGCAGCGGTGTCGCCATGAACTTCGATAGAAACTGGCTCCAGCTTTAAGGAGACAAGCTTTTCAACCTTTTTTATGGCCTCCCAACTTGCGGGTCTGCCTTCGAGTGTGTCCAATTTGTTACGTTGCGAATTCCATCGACCGAAAGTCGGATCGTAATACGTAAGCATCTTCTTGAGATCACTCGCCTGCCACGTTTTCCACCGATTCTCAATGCTCTGCCACGCCGACCGTTGCGCCTTAGTTAGCTGTGTAGAAACCACACCGTTTGTTTGCGCAGAAGCAAATACGGCTGTTATTAGGATTATTAATAGTGTCTTTAGCATATAGATTCTCAACTTCCTACAAGGAACAAAACCAACCACACATCCCTCAACACAAAACTAGACGACAAACATATCTTTTTCCATTGCACCCCTACCTGACCTCGCCGGCCCTGGTGACGTGAAACGGAAACCAAGTCGCTGTCGCTCGCGGTTCTGACATGCGTCCTAGTCGGAGGTGGAGCAGCGTTCGGCGCAGATTATTTGAGGCGATCTCTCCAATAGAATGGCTCGCGATTGAGGTGGGTGACGGCTATTATCAGTATGTCGTGCTCACGAATCTCGTAAATGACACCATATGGGAATCGCCGTGCTAAGCAACGCCGAGTATTGTCAGAAATGCGAGGCCAGGCCGCCGGGCGGAGCGTTATGCGATGGATCGTGGCGTATGCTTCTCTGGAAAATCGCCGTCCGAGACCCGTGCGGCACCGTTCGTAGTAGGCAATCGCTTCTATAAATTCGATGCGGGCTTCGGGATGAAAAGTGAAATTCATTTGCCAAAGCGTTTCTCGATTTCTTCGAACACCTTTTTGCCGGGTATCGTCTGAACTTTGCCCGAGCGAACCTCTTCGACGCGACGCTCGGCTTCAACCCGCCAAAGTTCATCGACTTCTTCCCTATGCGGATACATACTGTCAAGAAGCCTATCGATTAGCAGGGCCTTCTCGTCAACAGGCAGAGTATCGGCCATTTCCATCAGTTCTATTGTTTGTGCAGTCATAATCTTACCCTTTACTCATTTTACACCCTCAAGTTTCGATCCATTACCATTGCGCCAGAACATGATTTTGCCAGCGTTGGCTACGAAATCATCGACCATCAAAACCGCTAATTTTCGCAATTCTACCTTCGACAGGAAATCTGCGAATTCGACAATGACATACTCCGCTATGATTCTCTCGATTTCATTTTCATAAAGCTCGGTCATCACGGCGATTGCGGCATCATGCGGCGAATCGCTGGGCACCATCACGGCGACAAGGTGAGGTATCAATTATTACCATCCAGCGCGGCCTAATCTTCACGTTTCGGTGTTCCGTATAGGTAATGGTCGTGTTGGTGTGCCATATCCGTTATGCCGGTATCAATCTGATTTTCCTTAATGGTTTTCATAAACCGTTCCCAACCCGCGCGAATTTCACCTCTCGTAGGCTTGTCATTTCTACTGGCTGGCTCATCTTCAATCGTTATGGTTACTTCGTGGCCTTCGAATATATCGTCAACCGGCTCGAGCGCCAATATTTTTCCTTCTTCAACTTTTCCCCGAACTGTAATCATAATTACCTCATCAGCAGATTACCCTGAAACCGGTTATAAAATCAACGAATTTCTAAGCGAATGCTTCCAGATATTTGATGCCGGAACCGGTGTTGAAGATCACGACGGTTTCGCCTTCTTTTACGAAATTTTGTTCGATCAGTTTTCTCAGAGCGGGTAAGCAAGCGGCGCCTTCGGGGGCGGTGAAGATGCCGGTGGTGCGGCCGATCTCTTTGACGGCGGCGACCAGTTCTTCGTCGGTGACGGTGAGTGCGGTGCCGTTTGAGGCCCGGATGGCGTCGAGGATGAGGAAATCGCCGACGGCTTTCGGGACGCGAAGGCCGGATGCGACGGTGGCGGCGTTTTCGAATTCGGCGGCGAAGCGTTCGCCTTGATTGAATGCACGAACTATCGGGGCGCACGTTTCGGATTGGACTGAGACCATTTTCGGACGGCGCGAATCGATCCAGCCCATCTGCTCCATTTCGTCGAAGGCCTTCCACATGCCGATGAGGCCGGTGCCGCCGCCGGTCGGGTAGAGGATGACGTCAGGGAGAATCCAATTACGCTCATCGGAAAGACCCCGGTCGCTACCGCTCGCGGTTCTGACTTGGGACATCTGCTCCGCTAATTCGTAGCCCATCGTCTTTTTGCCTTCGACGCGGTATGGCTCTTTTAATGTCGAAACGTCGAACCAGCCTTCGGCATCTTTGCGTTCGGCGACGATCTTGCCGCAGTCGGTGATGAGGCCGTCGATCAGCGTCACAAATGCCCCGGTCTGCTCGCATTCGACGATGTTTGCACGCGGCGTGTCGGACGGCATGAAAATGTGGGCTTCCATTCCGGCACGGGCTGCATAAGCGGCTAAAGCTCCGGCGGCGTTCCCTGCGGACGGGACGGCGAGCTTTTTTACGCCGAGTTCCTTCGCCATCGAGATTGCGGCGGTCATCCCACGTGCTTTGAAACTTTGCGTCGGGTTCTGGCCTTCGTCTTTTATAAAGAGATTTAATTTTACGGGAAGCGTCTTCGCTAAACGGTCCGCTGTCAGTAATGGCGTGCAGCCTTCTCCGAAACTTACAATATTTTCCGCGTCTTCAACCGGCAGAACTTCGCGGTATCGCCAAAGAGAAGATTCGCGGGTTTTCAGCGAGTCTTTGGTAAGTGTTTGGGCGGCTTTTTCAAGATCGTAACGGACGAGCAGCGGCTTACCGCATTCGGTGCAGAGGTTGTGAAGTTGTCCTGCGGTGTAACTTCTGGCGCAGTTCGCGCATTCGAGGTGAATAACGTTCATATTTTTAAAGGCTTCCTGGCAGAAGCCTGACCGTAAGGGAGGGCTTTCTTTTTCCTGGAGCCTCTTTCTAATTCACGGCGATGAAGAGTGCCCTCCCTTACGGTCAGGCTTCTGCCGCCTATTTGAGAAGCGGTTTCAGCTCCTTATAGATATTCTCGGTCATGATCTTTGCACCCGCCGCATTAGGGTGGATGCCGTCGGCTTGATTGAGATTTTTGTCTAGAGCAACACCTTCAAGCAAAAACGGAAGGTATGCAACTTCGTATTTATCGGCGAGAGCTGGGAATGCCGCGGTGTAGTCACGCTGATAATCGGCTCCCATAGTCGGCGGTGCAAGCATTCCGCAGAACAAAACCGTAATGTTTTTCGCCTTAGCCTTGACGATTATCTTTTCCAGATTGTCCTTCATTTTCGCGACCGGCACGCCTCGCAACAGATCGTTTGCACCGAGTTCGAGAATTAAAATCTTCAGGTTCTCCTGCTCCAACACCCAGTCGATTCGCTCGACGCCACCAAGGCTTGTTTCTCCGGAAACGCCAGCGTTTATTACTTCGAAATCATAGCCGTCCGCGGTCAGCTTTTCCTGCAAAAGATACGGGTAAGATTCCTTTTCGGACAAACCAAAACCGGCCGTCAGGCTGTCACCAAATGCTACTATCTTCGGTTTGTTCGACACGATATTCGGCGTTGCGAGCGGCCGTTGAGCGTTTGAGATCGTTTGCGTCTGCGTGCTTGAAGAACCGCAGGCCCCAAACATCAGCGGCAAAAAGATGAAACTTAGAAATGAAAGCGGTCGAATAAGATATGACATATGAATATAAATTTTATTACGTTTTAATCCCATGATTGGATGCAGGACTTTTCGCGAGTGTTTGAAATTTTTTACCGCATTCACGGTAACAGTTCCTAAATGCTAGACTTGCACGATATATCTAAACATTTTTTATGATCCAGCTCAAAAATATTACGAAAACCGTTCAGTCCGGCAGTGACGCTCTGACGATACTCGATAACGTCTCAATGGAAATTCCGGATGGGCAATTCATCGCCCTGACCGGTGCATCCGGCAGCGGAAAATCGACCTTGTTAGGCTTGATCGCCGGCCTCGACGCACCTTCGACCGGCGAAATTTTTATCGACGGTGACGAGATAACGAGTATGAGCGAAGACGGACTCGCCGGGATTAGAAGCGCAAAAATAGGATTCGTGTTCCAATCGTTCCACCTGATACCGAGCCTCACCGCTTTCGAAAATATCCTCATCCCGATGGAAATTCGCGGCCAGAAAGATGCGAAATCGCGTGCGAACCAGCTTCTCGAAGAAGTAGATCTCACCGACCGCGGCCATCACTATCCATCGGAGCTTTCCGGTGGCGAACAGCAGCGAGTAGCCATCGCCCGGGCATTTGCAAATCAGCCGTCGATCCTTCTCGCTGACGAGCCGACCGGAAACCTCGATTCGAAAAACGGTGAACATATATTCGAATTGATGACGAATTTACACAAGCAGAATGCCGTGACGCTCGTCTTAGTTACGCATGACCAATCAATCGCCGCGAAGGCTCAGCGGCAGATCATCTTGAAAGATGGCCGCGTGCTGAGTGATGAAAGGTTGGCTTAGGCCGGAACGCGGACACCTTGTCCGCCCGCGGAGTCCGCGAACGCGTCAGGTCGCGGCAAATCCAGCTCGTCGCTAAAAGTTTGTTCGCGTTGAAGCTACGCTCATGCGGGCGAGGGCGCCCACGCTCCCCCGGCCAAGAAGTTTTATGAAATTTATTTTTAATCTCACACGCCGCGAAATACGCTCGTCCTGGCGGCGGCTGCTGTTTTTCTTTTTGTGTATCGCGCTCGGCGTCGGGTCGGTGGTCGCGCTGCGGTCGCTGATACAGAATCTGACGCAGGCGGTCGGGACGGACGCCCGCGCGTTGATGACGGCTGATATCGACGTCAGTTCGACCAGCGATTTTACACCGACCGAGATCGCGAAGATTGAGGAGACGATTAACAAATCCGGCATTGTCGATGGACGCAACGAAACGATCACCACGTCTTCAATGGCTCGGCCCGCGGATGCCGCGAATGAAAACTTAAAGCTGGTCGAGCTTAAAGGCATCGAGCCGCCGTTTCCCCTCGTTGGCAATTTCACACTCGAAGGCGGCCAATCGTTTAATTTCGCTTTGATCGAAAACGG
>JANMSP010000071.1:0-6536 GCA_031389475.1 Pyrinomonadaceae bacterium | reverse complement strand
GGCGTGGCTTTTTAATGCATAAAACCAAAGGCGCGGATCGCCTTTTTTAGATTCGGGACGATAAAGCGAAACCGGGACCTCTCTTATTTCGGTATCCAATAGTATCGCCGCGGTCTGGACTATCTTATTCTTTGCTCCTTGTAACTGATTGGCAAAATCGTGAACGCCAGCATCGATTAACAATCGTCGCATGGGGTCAGTCGCATCGAGAATGGATTTCCGTAACCCGGTTTCTGTAAGAAAAAGAAGGACGCTACTACATCCGGCCCGATTCAATGCAGCCAAGTTTTTTGATTCATCATCGTTGAGAGGCCGAGTATTCATTGGTTAGTTCAAAGTTCATCCATCAGGATCTTGACTAAGTGACGTCCGATTTTCTCAGCGAGCATCACGGGTACTGCGTTTCCAATTTGCGTGTATCTCGGCACGTCACGGTCCCAGTTTCCAAGACTCGGATCCCCAGCCCGCCGCCGACCTCCGGTTGTTCGAGGCCCTTTGAATTCATACCAGTCGGGGAAGGTTTGAATTCTCGCCCACTCGCGAACAGTTGGCGAACGCGGTTGACTGTAATGAACGTAGTCTTCCGGGAGTGATGTCACAGTCATACTCGGACCTTTTTCATCCCATGAGCGCGGAAACACACGTTGCGCAAATTTCTTAGTTTGAAACTCTGGAGGAATATCGCCATTGTTGGCTATCATGTAAGAAAATTTTTCACGAATGTATCCAGCGTGTTTTGAGTATTCTTGTTCGGTCAATGTTTCACCCTTTCCCAAAACTATCCCATCGCGTGTCGTGCGAAGCATTCGTTGGATTTCCGTTGTCGGATCATTAATGTATTCATCCGTTGCTTCGCGCCCAAAATAACGCGGATCTTCCAAATCAGAAAGTAATTCGACAAGGGTCGGGGGAGTCCCAGAAGGTTGCGGCAAGTAACCATATTCGACGGCACTAGGAATGTCCCCCAAAATATCGAAAAATTGGCCTTCCATTCCGTGAGGCAGGACATCGTCCCGAATCCCAACCATGATGACACGAGGCCGATTTTGCGGAACGCCATAGTTTTTGGCGTAAAGTAAGTCCCAGCGTATATGGTAATCCGTCAGGGTCTTGAATTCTGAAAGGACGGCCTTGAAAATCTCGCCACTCTCGCCGTCCGGCGTCCATTTCGCATTCAGCAAACCGCGAACGTTTTCAAAAAGGAAAATCTTCGGACGAACGCAGCGTATTACCCTCACCATCTCTTGAAATAGGTGATTGGACGGAATGTCTTTCTTATCGAGCTTGAATGTGCGCCGGTGGCCAATGCCAGAATATCCTTGACAGGGCGGGCCACCGCAAACAAGGTCGACATCTTCGATACCCTTGTATCGCCAGTAATTTTTTAGCAAACCCAAATCAACGTCGGTCAAATTATAAACATCCGCAATCGGGACAATATCCATTTCGGTCCGGTTTGCGATATATGTTTCCGCCGCATGCGGACTGATCTCGCTAAACAACAATGGATTAAAGCCTGCTTGTTCGAGTCCAAGTGAAAGACCGCCACAACCCGCGAACAAGTCGATACAGGAAAAGGATGGTTGCCCCAAAGAAGCGGTGGAATTAATGGATCCGTTTGTACCGGCTCTAGTAGAATCAATATTTACCTCTGTTTCTGGTTTTGGTCCTTTCATCGATTCCACCGAATTTCGTTCGTATTTAAGCCCGAATTTTTTAAGATCCTTATTTACCAAGTCGCGGAATTCACCCCGTATATGATCGAGGTTGTGCGAGAGCCCGTCGTTGAAAGCATCGTTTCTGTTCAATTTGTAAGAAGTTGATTCGAGCCTGTTTTACTTTAGCAGCCTTAATTTAGTCTCTTTATATTACATTAAAGGGTAGTTCAAATACTATTGAAGTTCGGGAATGATGAGATTGACTGCGCGGCCTAAATCGCTGTTGATAGAACATTCCCATACCGTAATAACTGTCCAGCCAAAGGCTTCGAGTTGGTTTAAATTTTTTCGGTCGCGAGCCACGTTACTATCAAATTTTTTTTTCCAAAATTCTGTATTCACCTTAGGAAGTCGATAGTTACACGACTGACACCGATGCCAAAAGCAGCCATGAACGAAGATTGCAACTTTTTTGGAGACAAAGGCAATGTCCGGTCGGCCAGGCATTTTTTTGTAGTGAAGACGGTAGCCGCGATGACCAGCGTGCCAGAGAGCCTTGCGCAAAGCGACTTCAGGCCTAGTATCCTTGGACCGGTTCGCCTTCATTATTCTAGAGCGTGCCGGACTGGTTGGCGTTGGGACTTGGTTGTTGTCTACGTCTTCGATATTTCGATCATATCAAAACACACTTTTGTTTTCACAGTACGGGAATCCCGTAGAAACCGCGAAACGTTATTGATTCGAGTCGTGACCTGAAGAGGCAGCGGAGGATCGACATGCCGCTAAGGGTTAAGGTAGCGGGCGTATTGGTTGGTGAGGATGTGTTCGGAGAGGGAGTTGGATTTGCGGGCGGATTGGAGTTTGCGGTACTGACAAGACGAAAGCGGGACGCTCGCGGTTCAGTCTTTAGAGCCAGATTATTTCGATTTCTTTTTCGAGTTGTTTAAATTCGCGGTCGCCGGTGATGAGGGCGGCTTTGGATTGTTTGGCGAGGGCGGCGGCGAAGCAGTGGGCGTAGGATATTCCGCCTTTCGCTTTGTATCGGGCGGCAATCTGTGTTGTGAGCCAGTCGACGGCAATAAACTCGATACCGAGACTTTGCATCAGGCCGATTGCACTGTCCGCTGCGTCCGGGCCGCCGCGTTTGGCGATGCTGTACCAGACCTCGCCGGCGTTGACGACGGACATGATGAGCGAGTCGCCGCGATCGTGAGCGTCGGCGATGATCTCAATAATACGATCAACCGGCGGCTCACCCTGCAAGTAAGCCATCACGGGCCAGGAATCGAATACGATGCTTCGCCGTGTTGTCATTTGCCTTTAAAGTTCTCGAATTTGCGTTCTTCGCGCTCTTTGTCGAGTTTTCGCTCACTCATCAAATCTTCCAAAAGCGGAAGCCCTCGAAACTTCCCAGCCAGGCTTTTAATGTATTCGCGGGTGATAGGCGTGAGGATGATTTGCGATGTGTCCTCGTCAACCTCGACCTGTATGCGGGTGCCGGTTTTTATGCCGAGCTTTCGCCGGACGGAAGAAGGTATTACTATCTGCCCTTTAGTTGTAGCCGTTGTTTCCATAATTACCACTCGGACATTAAAGTAACGTAAAGATAGAATGTAAGTCAATTATCATACGTCTTACTTTAACATACACTTGCTAAGGGTTGAGGTAACGGGTGTATCGGCCGGTGATGATGTGTTCGTAGAGCGAATTGGATTTGCGGACGGTTTGGAGTTTGCGGTCGCGGGCTTGGGCGGTTTGGAGTTTTAGGAAGTAGTCGGGGAAATGGTCGGATTCGGCGGAGTAGCCGAGGTGTTGGAAGCCTGGGAAGGTTGCGGGAATTTGGAGATCGGGAGACAAGGGCATTTTGATGATGCGGTAAACGATGACGTTTGCGGCGCCGTGGGCCGGTTCGGAGGTGCGGGATTTCAGGTGTTTGAGGTAACGGTAGTTTGCGCCGTGAATGCTGCGGCCGATGGTGAAAACGCTGTCGGCGTAATTTGCGAGAACTTTCGCACCTTGCAGATCATTTACGGTGAGCGGTTTCCCGGCACTGCTTTCGGACGAATGTGCAAGCACGAGGATCGAGAGGCTTTTATTTTTTGCGAGCAGCTTGAGATTTTTCATCAGGCTCAGCGGCGTCCAGCCCGCGCCGGTCAGAAAGGTAAGATTGTCGATGATAATGATCTTTGCCCCGGTTTCATTTATCGCGGCGATGACCGAATGCTGGAGAAAGGCGGTGGCGTTGTTTTTGAACGTGTCGGGAATCGAATCGAAATCGCAGATCTCGGCGCGGATCAGATTTTTGGGGAAAGGGTGGCGGGCCTTTTTATCGTCTGAGGAATAGCGGGCGGCGAACTGGGCTTTGGTGAGCTCGAAATCGAGATAGAGGACCTTTTGGGGCTTGGCGGTGCAATCGAGCGGTTCGATCGCACAGCCTTTCGCAATGCTTTCGGCGATCTGGACGGCGAGGATGCTTTTGCCGACGCCGGTCGCGGAAAAAAGTATCGCGATCTCGCCTTCGGACCAGAGATCGCCGAAGAGTTTGCCCGGCGGCTTCGAGGTTTTGCCGGAAATCCAATCACCTGCCGTACGCGTTTCGAGCATCGTGTCGTACGTTAGAGGCTTTATTTGGTTTTGCTCGCGGGCTTTGCGCGGTTTTTTGTCGGGGTCGAAATCGTCGCCGAAGCCGAGTTGTTTTAGAAAATTGTCGTCATTTGTCTCGTCTGCAAGGTCTTTTTTCATGGCAATTGCAATTTTTACTTTTTCGGCCTCGGATCGGAAGCATGATTGTTAAGATTGGAATGATTTGGATGAATGGAATGGCCGGCATTTGCGTTTGGGAGCGAAAAAAGGTTTAATATTGGTTTGCTCTATACTTCGGCCTGGAGGAGGTGAGAAAACAAATGGCATATATTTCAATTAATAATAATGAATCGATCGAAAGCGCTCTGAGGCGTTTTAAGCGTAAGGTGATCAGCGAGGAGATAATCAAAGACCTCAAGAAACACGCTCACTTTATCCCGCCGGGACAGAAAGCGAAGCTAAAATCGGTAAACGCCCGCAAGCGTAACCGCCGCCGTTTCCGCCAACAGCGTCCGATGGGCGCAGGCGCCGCCGCTCCGCGTCCGGGTTTCAGCAATAACCGGTAAGAATAGTTGTCAGTGAGCAGTTGCCGGTTGTCAGTTAAGAGAAATAATAGAAGTGGAAAGGTGAAAAGGTACGAATGTCTTTTGCCTTTCCACTTTTTGTTTTATAAATTGCCTCCAGCTTTAGCTGGAGGGCAGGAATTATAAGTAAAGCGGCTTTAGCCGAATGTTCGGCTAAAGCCGGATTCCCTATTACTGTTTTCCACTAGCTGAAGCTAGTGGCAATTTAAAGATTTATATATGGGTTCTGAACGGCCGCGAATTTTAATTACTAATGACGACGGTATTCACGCCGAGGGCATCGAGGCTTTGGAAGCGGCGATGCTTGAGGTTGGGGATGTTTATGTGGTGGCGCCGGCTTCGGAAATGAGCGGGGCTTCGCATAGTCTGACGCTTGGAAGGCCGCTGCGGATTCGGCATATCGATGAGCGGCACTGGTCCGTGGACGGCACGCCGACCGATTGCGTGACTCTCGCGTTAAACCGCATTCTGCCCGCCGAACTTCGACCGCATATATGCGTTTCGGGCATTAATCACGGCGCGAATCTGGGTGACGATGCGAGCTATTCAGGGACGGTCGCGGGTGCTTTGGAATCTACGATATTAGGTGTTCCGGGATTGGCGTTCAGCCTGGTGGCGAATCGCAGCCATGATTTTACGGAGTCGGCGAAGGTCGCGGCTCAGGTGACATTAAAAGCCTTGGCCGAGGGAATCCCGGAAAATACACTGCTCAATGTCAACGTTCCAAAGGGCGTTCCGAAGGGCATCAGGATCACAAAGCAGGGCTTCAAGTCCGCACGGCCGATCATCAGCGAGCACATCGATCCGCGCGGCAAGCCGTATTACTGGATAGGCGAGGTCCGCGAGGGCTTTCGTGCGGAAGGCGGCACGGATTTCGAAGCGATCGAAGAAGGCTATGTTTCCGTGTCGCCGATGCGGAGCGATATGACGAACCACGCGGCCCTGGAAGTGATGCGAGGATGGGAGGAAGGTTCGTAGGGTTTATAGAGTTAAGAGAGTTCGTGGAGTTTCTTCAACTCTAAGAACTCCACAAACTCCATAAACTCTTTAACTCGAATGGACGAATTTCAAATACCCAGGGCACGAATGGTCGAGCATCTTCGTAATCATTATAAGATCGCGGATGAAAAAGTGCTCGACGTGATGGGGCGTGTGCCGCGGCATCAATTCGTGCCGGAGGCTTTGAAATCGCAGGCTTATAAGGACAATGCGTTGCCGATCTCCGGCGGGCAGACGATATCGCAGCCGTTTATCGTGGCGCGGATGACGGAGCTTTTGGAACTGACAGGTAAGGAACGCGTACTGGAAATCGGGGCAGGTTCGGGCTATCAATCGGCGATCCTGGCGAGCCTTGCGCGGAAAGTATTCGCGGTCGAGCGTATTCCGAATTTGGCGAAGGAAGCTTTGGAAAAATTGCGGAGGCTCGGTTTTAATAATATTTCTGTGCGAAACGCCGACGGAACGAACGGTTGGGAAGTCTATGCGCCGTTTGATGCAATATTAGTCGCCGCCGGCGGGCCGAGCGTTCCCGAGCCGTTGATGCAGCAGCTTAAAGTCGGCGGGAAACTCGTAATTCCGATCGGCGACGACCAGAAAACGCAGACACTTGTTAGCATAGTTCGGACGGAAAAAGGATTCGAGAGCGCGGATTTTGGCCCATGTGCTTTTGTGCCGCTGATCGGAGAGCACGGATGGAAATAAGATCAGAGCC
>JANMSP010000070.1:0-6133 GCA_031389475.1 Pyrinomonadaceae bacterium | reverse complement strand
GAGCTATATCGCAAAGCCGAAAATCACCGCAACGCGGTCTTGGCTGCTCAGTCAGCCGAACAGCACCGTGGTCGAAGCGAAGCAAGAGGACGAGAATTTACGCGCCGAACAGATAAAGAAGGTTTTCGAGCAAAACGGCCTCAGAGCACGGATCACTGAGAGTTCCAGCCTTAGCTACCCCGTGGACGAGAACGGCAAAAAGAATTTTTCGGGAATGACCGCCACCCGAAATGTGGTTGTTTTCGGTCAGAGCGGAAAATATAATCGCATCGGCGCCTATATCATCCACGTTTTTTTGCTGACGCTATTTCTCGGGCATTTTGTAGCTTTAACAACCGGCTTCGACGCGGATGTACGGATGATTCCCGGCGACGGAACGGACAAGATCCAGATGATTCAATATGATCTGGATAAAAAGGAAAAGTTCGACGTGCAGCTTCCGTTCACTATGACCTGCACGGACATACAGCAAAAACTCATCGATCCACGCGGTTCCATTGACGTAACAAATACGCTCGATTGGCGAACGCAGCTTCGCATAGACGACCCGGAATACGGTTCGCAGATAGCGGATATCAGTATGAACAAACCGTTCAGCTACCGCGGCTACCGATTCTTTCAGGCCCAGACGATTCCCGTTGGCAATGCCCGTACGATCAAATTGGAATTGACGCCGGAAAACGGCGGAACGCCGATCATTCTCGATATTCCGCGAATGGGATCGGCAACGCTCGCAGACGGCACAAATGTGCAATATGACGAATTTTTGCCGGATTTTGCATTTAACAGCGATGGAAAGCCCGATACGCGGAGCGGTCAGTACAATAATCCGGTGGCGGTTTTGAATGTCACACCGCCCCAAGGCGACCGAACGAGAGTATTCGCATTTGCCGGCAAGGTCGCGGACAATATTCCGGTCGGAGCGCCAAAGGCCGGTTACAAATGGCGGCTCACAGAGTTTGAAAAAACACCTTTTGCACACGTTCTATCTATTAAATACGATCCGTACAGCGGAGCCTTCATCGCGTGGTATTTCGGCGGTTTCGGGTTGATGGGAGCTCTCGGGTTCGTATTCTTTTTTTCGCACAAACGGGTTTGGGCGTTGATTGGAAAAAAAGCGGATGGAACGACGGAAATAGTTTTAGGCGGAAACGCGAATAGGAATCCTGTTGGATTAGAAGAAAAGTTCGGGAAGATTGTTAGCGGAACGCAGGCAGCCTGCCTGCACGCGGAGTCTTCGACGCGTTAATGCCTTGGCCGCCAAAAATGTTAGTTCGCGTCTAGGTAACGCTCATTGCAGGCAGGCTGCCTGCGTTCCGGAAGAGGAAACATATGAAAGAAGTAGATAAAATACAAAACGCTTCTTCGCTGCGGTCATACGCACCCGCAATACTAGCGATTGCCGGATCATTAATTGTGCTTGTAATGCGGATGCAGATCGGCCCGAATTTTATTTCGGACGGCGCGCTGATGATGCTGGCCTTGGCTTCATACATCTTTGCTGCCCTGTTTCATCTGACGAATCTCTATGCTCCGTCAGAGATGGCTCGTAAGATCGGTCTATTCACGGCAGCGCTCGGCGTATTCTTCAATTTATCGAGCTGGCTTGTCCGCTGGGTCGCCGCGCATGACCGTGAAATAGCGATGCTCCGCGATGGTGGTTCGATGGAAACGCCGTGGATCTTCAGGTATATTCCATTCGCCAATTTGTACGATTTGAGCCTCGCGTTTGCGTTCGGGGCAGGCATTGCAACACTTCTGCTTGCACGGCGTCGGAATTTTCAGGTGTTAAGCGCTTTTACACTTCCGCTAGCGGCGCTTATCCTGACGCTCGCCCGCTTTATCGGATCTGAATTTATCGATTTGCCGCCGGTGCTGGATTCTTATTGGCGGCCAATCCATGTCGGCGTTGCTTCATTGAGCTATGGTGTCGCTCTTGTATGTTTCGCGTTTGCGGTAATTTACCTACTTAAAGACAAGGCGAAGGTTGAAGCAATGGCTATATGGACTAGCATATTTGCTATCAGCGTCATCGCTTCGATTAGCAAGTTTTCGGTTTTCACCGAATTCATTTACCGCACCGGGCTCTTCGTCCCTAATGTTCCGGGCGGAAAGCCTTTTTCGGCACCGTTTCGGTTGGAAATTCCTTACGTCGGTGCGGCATTGGCAATCACCGGCGTTATATTATCGGGCGTGATAATTTCGTATCTCCTTTACATTTATCAGAAGAATGGGACGGCAAAAAGGGTCGGACACGTATTACTCAAACTCGCGCTGGTAGCCCAGATCGTTTCAGTCGCGATGCTTGTTTCGGGTGTTAGGTCTTCGACCGATACGGCCGCTAAACTTCGTCAACAGTTAAACGCGGAACCTTCCCAATATATAACTGCCGGCAGGGGAATGGCCGAGCGGCAGCAGCTAACCGTGAAGGAATTCGCCGCGCTAACGCCGATTCAGCTTGAACAAATGGGGCGGTCATACGTTCAGGCTAACGGCGATAAAATGTTCACGAGTTTGAATACAAATCCGGTTGAACTAGCCGGGCTAATAACGGCGCTTGCTGGCACATTTTTTGTCATCCTTTTCGGATTTAGGACCGAACAGCTTCGTGACCGTTTGCCGAGTCTGGAATCGCTTGACGGATTGGTTTACAAGACTGCGTGCCTGGCATTTGCTGGGCTTGCGATGCTGCTCATAACAGGGGCTATTTGGGCTAACGAATCCTGGGGAAGGCCGTGGGGATTCGACTCGAAAGAAACAGGAGCGTTGGTCGCGTGGCTAACTTACGCCGGTTTCCTGCATACGCGAATATCGCGCGGCTGGTCGGGCAGAAGTTCTGCGTATTTCGCGATAGTCGGGTTTTTACTGGTTATTTTTACGTACCTGGGCGTCAGCTATTTGCTTCCAGGTTTGCACAGCTACGCTTAGGCCGTTGTCAGTAGACGGTTGTCAGTTTCCGGATTAGAGTTTTTTTAGTGGCCAATTAAGGATTAGCATGCGGGACAGTACCGAGAGCGATAGCGACTGGGTTCTTATCGTCTGAGCCTTAGAATCCAGTCGCTATCGCTCCTGGTTCCGACTTACTCCGCCAGTTTGACCTTGGGTGACCATTCATAGATTTCCATGCAGAAACATATTGTTTTCGGGATTATCGGCTTAATCGCGGGACTCGCAATCGGATTTATCGGTGCTAATTCGATCAACCGAGATACCTCGCTGCAAACCGCTGCTCCGGTTTCGCAGCCGGTCACTGCATCGGCTACAAATTCGTCTTCCGTTCCACAGGGCGGAATGCAGGCGGATGTCCAGCAGACGCTTGATCGAGCGGCTGCCGAGCCGAAGAATTTTGCCGTTCAGATGAAAACCGGCGATATGTACGCTCAAATTGGGCGTTTCGATAAGGCAATCGAGTTTTATAAGCAAGGGATTGCGTTGAAGCCGGATGACTTTCAGGCAAACGTCGTCATCGCCAACGCATATTTCGATTCCGGGAAATTTGAAGACGCCGAAGGATTTTACACAAAGGCACTGCTTATCAACCCGAAAGACATAAACGCCAGGACTGATTTAGGCACAACCTTTGTTGAAAGGCAAAATCCCGATTATGAACGTGCACTAACGGAATTCCGCTCAGCTCTTGAGATCGATCCCAAGAACGAGCCAACGCTCTACTATTTAGGAATTACCTATTTTCGAAAGGGCGACGCAGAGAATGCGAGTAAGGCTTTGGCGGACCTGGAAAAGGTGAATGCAGCAAGCCCGCTGATAGCAAAGCTCCGCCAAAACATGGCGAAATAGTGGTAGGTGGTAAATGAAGAAATATCTTTCATTTACCACTTACCGCTATTCGATCGTTACTTTTGTCACATCGAGCAGCGGATATCGGCCGATGCTGCCATTTTTCGATGTTACAGTAAGCACGCCTTTATCAACGCTGAAGCGAAACACTTCGTTCATCGGACGTTCGATCATTCTGCCGTCCTTAAACAAAATCACGAGACGAATACTTGCCAGCGGGTCGGGAGCTTTTTCTTTTGGCTCACGCCGCTTTTTAGTTCCGGCTTTCGCGGGCGGCACTTTAATTTCTGCTAAGGTCTCCGCTGCGGGATCTTCCTCGGTTTTAGGCAATGGATTAGTGACTGCTGCAAGCGGCTCATTTAGCGGCGTATCCACGACAATTTTGGGAGTTGGATTCTCACGGATTTCTGGTGTTAGTTCCGCTGCTGGAACCTCCTCGGTTTTTGGCAGTGGATCAGTAACGACTACTTCAAGCGGTACTTTTACCTGCGTATTTTCGGCAATTTTGGGAACTGAAATCTCAGGTATTTCCGGTGTCGATTCCGCTTTCGCCACGGCTACGGTTTCGGTTTGATCTGCTTTTTGGGTTTCAACCACTTCCATCTTCGGAGACGGAACGGATTTCGGTACATCAATGATAGTTCCGACCGAATTTACGCGAATTCCGCCGGTGGTTTCCGCAGCGATCTTCGGAAGTTCGGGCTGCGTTCCATTGTCTTTCGAAGCGACAAAGCTACCGGCGAATTTGACGCGAAAGGAAGACGGATCGTCGTTCGGCGAACGTCCCTGCACGCGAAGGAGCAGCTTTTCGGGCTTTCTGAGGTAGATAACACGGCCGGTTTCGCTTTCGGCAAGGTCGGCATAAACTACGACCTTTGATAATGACTGCTGACCGCCGACCACGAAAACATCGATGTCGCCGTTGAAGTTTTTCGTCACTAGATTTACGAAAATATCACCCTGCGTGCCATCGAATCCGTAGTAATAGGTAGTAAGCCGCGAATCGCCAATGTCGCGGGCTGGGATGGTTCCGGTAACCTCATTTGTCGTGATCGGTGTCGGGAAATTCTGGCTGTCGGATTGCGCGATTAAGATGCCCGCCGTGAGAAGCAGAAAAATCAGAAGTTTGATAATTTGGGAGTTGAATTTCATATTATTCGTTCTGAGTTCAAGCTTTAGCTTGTCATAATACGTCAAACGGAAGACAAGCTGAAGCTCGAACTCAGAACTTTAATCCAATTCCTTTCGAAAATGTATCAGCCGTGACGTTTCTTCGTAACCTAGCTTTTGATGAGCGGCAAGGCTCGGTTCGTTGCCGAGTTCGGCGTCGGACGCCATTTCTGTGCAGCCTTTTTCACGCACCCACATTTCAGCCATACGCACCATATCACCGCCGATCCCCATTTTACGAAACGCCGGATCTACGAACCAGCCTTCGAGATACCCGACATGATCCGTCTCGCAATCCTCGGCAAAACTGCGGACGCTTACTTCCAAAAAACCGACAATTTTCGCGCTGGTTTCAGCAATGAGCACAAGTTGCGAATCGCTGTGCTCGATGATATCAAGCATTTCCGATTTGTGGTCGTCCTCCGCGGTCGCATCCCAAAGAAGCTGCCGCAGTCGAAACCACTCGTTTAGATCGTGCTCACCCATCGGACGCACGACGTATTGTTTATCCGCCATTAGGTAGAGATTCTAGCACAATTGGCTATTAACAAAAGGAGTTTTCAACGCAAAGCCGCTGGGTCGCGAAGCAATGATAATTTATTAAAAAAGATAAGCGGGTTGAAAAATTTTCAACCCGCTTATCCTTAAAACATAGCGACTTTGCGTAAAATTCTTACTCGGCTCCGGCGGTTTTTGCTTTGTCATGCAATACTTCTATCGCTTTTTTGAGCTGAATGTCCTCGACTACCTTTTTAGGCTCCGGTTTAGCTTCCACCGCCGGTGAAGGCGACGGCTGCGGATTTTGATTTTGCTCGTCATTTTGATCGATCAATTCTTCGACCTCGATCGGCTCGGGCGTGTCGGGGCGTTTTACTTCAATCGAAGGTTTCACGCCCATGGTTGCACGGTCGTCACCGAGAAAAGGAACGCCGGACGCGGAAGCCCATTTCGTAGTTGTCAATAACAAACCATCTCCGCTTCGAAGAGTGAAAAGCTGCTGCTCGGTTCCCGAACCGAATGTGCGTTCGCCGACGAGTTCTCCTCGTTTGCGTTCAAGAACTGCGGATGCGACGACTTCGGCTGCACCGGCAGTTCCGAGATCGATAAGCACGGCCAGCTTGCCGTTATAAACCGCCTTGCCCGGATCGGCGGCGAAGGTTTTTAC
>JANMSP010000045.1:0-15348 GCA_031389475.1 Pyrinomonadaceae bacterium | reverse complement strand
CGACCCCGGAATGGGCGTAGTCAGACACGCCGACGCTGATTATGATGAAGCAATTGAATTTGCGAGGGAGAATGGCGTGAAAGTGCCGATGAAGAGGTGAAATTGTAATGAAACTTAATTCAGATTTGGAAAAAAAATCTTACAGTATTTAGAAAACTTACCGCCTCAAAATGATGGGAAACTTGTCATTAATGGTTACTCAGCAGAAGAAGTTTCATATCATATTAAGAAGTTGTCAGAAGATGGTTTTGTTAAAGGAATAAATGCAGAAGCGATGCAAAACTTCGAGTGGTTAGCTACAGATCTGACAAGAGCAGGACATAATCGATTAAAAGAGATGCTGCAAGATACAGATTCTAAAATACAAAAAGATTCAATTATGGAAAAACAAACTGATTCGAAAAAAGTTTTCGTTGTTCACGGAAGGAATTGGGCAGCAAGACAAGCACTTTTTACTTTTCTACGTTCAATAGGATTACATCCGCTAGAATGGTCAGAGGCAGTAAGAGCAACCGGAAAAGCATCGCCGTATGTTGGTGAAGTTTTAGATACTGCTTTTTCAATTGCACAAGCGATAGTTGTATTAATGACTCCTGACGACGAAGCACGATTGCTTGAACAATATAGGAATGAAGATGATGAATTATATGAAGTGAATTTAACCAATCAAGCAAGACCTAATGTGCTTTTTGAGGCTGGAATGGCGATGGGAAGAAACCCAGATAGAACGGTTTTGATTGAACTAGGAAAACTTCGACCATTCAGTGATGTAGGAGGAAGACATGTAATAAGAATTAATGGCACAACTCAGAAACGGCAGGACTTAGCACATAGACTTGAAACAGCTGGGTGCGATATAAACCTTAATGGCACGGATTGGCACACAGAAGGAGATTTTGGTTCCGTATTGGAATCCGTAAAAAAAAAGAATAGAAGTCTAATAAATGAAAGCATTAAAGATGCAAATGAAGTTGATTTCAAACTCACTCCAATATTTAACTTTCAATGTAGTCGTTCACCAAATGTTTTTAACGATCAATGTTCACTTAATGTAAAATTTAAGAACGAAGGAACTAAAACGATTAGAGATTTCAGAATTGATATTTTATTTCCGAATGATTTTTTGAATCAACATACGAGTTATGGTCTTGAGGTGGCAAGTAAAAGAACAGATACTCACAGACTTTTCAGAGTCTTGCCAACATTCAATGGAAACCAACCATTATATTCAGGCGATGAAATTATACCTATGTTGAGCTATGAAATTAGTGAAGAACAAAAAATAAATGGTTCCTTAAACCAGAAATTAATTGTTGATATTTATGTAGAAGATAATCATATCCTGAAACTTCAAAAAGAAATGATTGAATTTGCAAATATTAGCGAAATCAAAGTGGAAAGAAAACTGGACGAAACGATTCCGGGAGGAAGATATATCGTTGATGGCAAAGTCGTAAATGCGAATGGTGAAGAGGTAGAGTAATATCACCGACAAATTATTTCGGCATTTTACGCAGAAGCGGCGAGTTATTTTTTCACAGACTTTATCGAATTACGAGTTTTTACGGCGAAAGTTGGAGTTAGGCTTTAGGTGTTTTGTTATCACTGATTTTGGTCATCTTTCCAATCATTTACACGCAAATCAATTTTCAAACTTGCTCAAAAGATAGACCAATTGCCACGAGTTTAACTATTCGCGAATCAAAAGACGAAGAGATTAGAAAAAACTGCACTTGCAGCACAGACCAAATTACTTATACAGATGCAATCGTCCAAAGTTTGACAACCGCGACCTTGCAAAATATTGAATACCGCAAACCGCTGACAGTTTGGGGCGAACTTTGGATTATCCTGGAAAAGATTTTCGCTCCGTTGCAAGCCGCGTTGTTGGCTCTGGCGATTCGGCGGAAGTTTATGCGTTGAGAGATATGTTAAAATTGCAAATGGGGTGAAGTTATGACATCGGAAGAAGTCTTGCTGAAAACATTTAAGATACTGCCGACGAATCGGAAACAGGAATTGTTGGAATATGCCAAAACTCTTGAACAAAAGGAGGCGGTAAAAAAATCGCGTGTTTCGTTGAAGGGGATTTGGGCGGATTTGAATGTGAATATTACGGATGAAGACATGCTGGAGGCCCGAAATGAGATGTGGCGCAGTTACACGAAAGATACGGAAAACGAAAAATAATTTATGTCGGATGTTGTAATAGACACGCATACAGCTATTTGGTATTTTGCCGATTCAGCTGAAATATCCGTTGGCAACTCAGACGATCGATGACGCGGCTGCTAACAGTGACACAGTAATTTTAGCTACTATCTCAATCGTCGAAATTATATATCTGATCGATAAAGGCAGACTCGTTCCGCAATCGCTCACGCGGCTAATTCGGCAACTGAAACGATCCGATAACAATTTCATTTCGCAGGATCTGACCGAAGACATCGCCCACACCTTACAAAAAATTCCGCGAGTGGTCATTCCCGATATGCCCGACCGGATTATTTCGGCTACTGCCTTACATTTGAATCTTCCCCTAATTACCAAAGATCAAAAAATTTAGGCTCTGCAATCAATTCAGACGATTTGGTAAGAATTCTTTTATTGCGGTTTTGTATTCACACGCAAAAATTCCAGCAAGACCGATTCGGTAATTTGTGAACCCCAGCCGTTTGAGTTGTAGTCGAAGCCGTGCTGCGCGTATGGGATCGAAATCGTCCGGTGAGGGACGTTCGCTTTGGTTAATTTTTCATTGAGAAACTGCATATTTTCATGGCGAACTAATTGGTCCCTGCCGCCGTGAATGAGCAGCGTGGGAGGCGTTTTTGTGGAAACGTGGGTTATCGGTGAAGCCATGATAAAACGGTCGCGGATTTCGTCCGATTCGTGCGGGCTGCCGCCGAGGAAGTTTGCGAGCGTTAGCGGGCCGTTGATTACCCATTGATTTGCCGGATTATTGTAGGCCCAAAACAAATCTATCGGTGCGTAGAATGAGATCACGGCACTTACTTTTTCATCCGCGGCGTCGTTCGGACATGATGAAGGAAGACGAGTATCGCCCGCCGTATATGCCGCCAGTAAAGCAAGGTGAGCACCAGCAGAGCGTCCCATAAGAACGATACGGTTTGGATCGATATCGAATTTCGTCGCATTGGTCTTTACCCATTGGACCGCACATTTCACATCAGCCGTGGCTTCCAGATAATTAGGCTGGGGTTCAAGGCTGTAATCGATATCGAACACTGTATAACCCTGTTTTGCAAACAAAGCGTTCCAATGCGGGAAATCATTCCTCGCACCTCCATTCCATGATCCGCCGTGGACCACGATAATGCTTGCACCATTGGTCTGAGATTCTTTTGCGGGTAAATAAACGTCGGCGTTCAGAGTCTTACCTTCGAGTACAAAGAAAGTATGAGTCGAGAAGGTCTTCGCTGAATCGTATTCTGGAAAAGCCCCCGAAAAATACCGCGACAACGAGAGTGATGTCTTTGTTTCCCTCGCCAAGGGAATGACGCTTAAAGGCGGGTAAAGTGAAAGCAATAATGCGGTAATACAGAATACGCCTGAAACGATAGGTAAGGGGCTGATGCCGTATAAAACTATTATTATTGAGCTGGCGACTAATCCAACAATTGCCAAGAATCCGATCCAAACACTCCATTCGCTCGCGGCCACCGCCAATGGCCAGATGAAATCAGCGGGTGCAGGGATGATTATCCAGATCGCCGCCAAAAAAGCGGCGGTACTGCAAGCGATGGAGAAGAAATTCAAAAGGTAGCTCATATTTGTGAAGCATACCCGAATCACTGTGCAAGAACTAAGAATCCAATCACTGCACAAAGAAAGGCCGTGAAACTTTCAAGTTTCACGGCCTAGGTTACTTAAGTTAAAAATTAGTATCGTGTGCGGCGTACCTTTACATACTTTCTCGTCTTTGGATTAAGCTTATATGTGTACAAAGCCGAACCGCCTAGTCCAGCTCCGGCTCCGATCAAAGCTCCCTTTCTACCGCCGATGAGGCCGCCTAAAAGCGCGCCGGCTCCAGTTCCCGCTGCCATGTTGATACGGTTTCTATGACGACGGTAATAGCTCGGCTTACGAACCCTAACGTATCGCATACGACCATTACGATCCCTATATTTTCTAAGGTATGTTGACTGAGCTTCCGCTTCAACGGGTGTTGCGACAACCACCATACCAGCCATCAGGAACATCATCATAAATACTATCAGATATTTTTTCATTTTTTGTTCACTCCTCAATAAATGCCCTAAGGCAATATGTTTCTGTATTACAATGCTGGTTATCGCAATTGCCATACCAAAAAGGAGAAAGTATAGTTTCTGTGCAGGCCTGGCCGGCTCGGATCTCGTCATAAATCGTCCTGGCTAAGGCACTTACCTGTTGTACATGCCAGTCGCTTTAATTCGTCGAATTCCGGCGAGCTTTTAATTCAAGATTGGGATATTTCCTCCGAGTGCACGGTTTCGGGTCGATGGAAACCCATATGGTTGACGGGAAAGTTGACTTCCAGCAGGCATTGGAAAATACTTAAAAAAATCAAGCAGTTTGCTTTCCCCGCGTCCGACGCATATCAATAAATCTATGACCGAAATTTTCACTCTGACCACTCGTCCGAAAGCCGATCTCTTTTTCACAAGGCATGACCGTAATGATCCGCGAATGGGTGAGATCGTTCTTAGGGACGAAAAAGATTATGCGGCGGCGGAAATCGTAATACTTGGCTGTCCGCAGGATGAGGGCGTACTGCGCAATCACGGACGCGAGGGGGCGGCGGAGGCCCCAAACGCGATCCGAGAACAGTTTTACAGACTCACGCCGTTTAATATAAGAAAGAAGATCTTCGACCTTGGGGACGTCGAGATCGCCCCTACTCTTGAAGAAACGCACGATACGCACTGTGCAATCGTTAAGCAGGTTTTGGAAGACGGCAAGCGGCTGATCGTGCTGGGCGGCGGTAATGATATTTCATACCCTGATGGGAAAGCCATGGCCGAGGCGTTCGGGCCGGAATGGTGGCTGGGAATAAACGTCGATTCGCACCTCGATGTCCGTGCGGACGAGCCGCGAAACAGCGGAACGCCTTATCGCCAGCTTCTTGAGGAAAAATTATTGCGGCCGGAATATTTTTATGAGGTCGCATTCCAGACGCATTTCTGTTCACCGGTTTACTACAGCTATATCCGCGATCTAGGCGTTAACCGCATTAGCCTCGAAGTGCTGCGTTCCCGGGATCAAGCTGACGAAGAGATCAAGGACCGCATTCGTTCGAAATTCATTAATCAGAGTTCGTCGCTGAATACGTTTTTCGGATTCGATATGGACGCACTGCGTTCGGCTGACGCTCCCGGTACGTCGGCACCTTCGCCGTTGGGGTTGCGAGCGGGCGAATTCATCACGCTCGTGAAATACGCCGCCAGCTTATCGAACACGAAAATAATAGAGATCAGCGAAGTCAATCCACATTACGACCAGGACAATCGGACGACGAAGCTGGTCGCTATTGGCATGCACCGATTTTGTTCACACGTCGCTTAGCCGAAAAAAACACTCGCCAGTACGGCATCAACTAACGAGGCTCGGGCATAAAAAATGGGCAGGCAAATACTTGCCCGCCCATTTTCCAAAAAAAAGGTCAATTACGCAGTTACGCGTTGACCCGTTGCCAAGCGATAAATTGCCAAAACAGCGATAGCTCCTATTATCGAAAAGATAAAACTAGGAAGGCTGTTGCTTAGATTGTTGATCGAACTTGCCATCTCGAAGCCCAACAAATGTCCAATAAAACCACCGACGATCGCTCCAACTATTCCCAAGACGATAGTCATCAAAGTGCCGCCACCGTCCGGTCCGGGCATAATAGCCTTTGCCAAGAATCCGGCCAAAAATCCCAAAACTATCCAAATCAATAATGTAATCATTGTCTTCCCTCCGTGCTCATTTTATTTTTGACCGAGTTCTTCGAGACGAATTTCTCAATTTGCCGGTCGATTTCTTGTAGTACGAGGTGTCGGTTTGCAAGAATAATGCCAAAACTGAAAATACAGTAAATCGTTGCTTCTATTCGGGAATTATCGACAATCCGGGTGCGTCGTGTATTGATTGAATACGGACGAATCGAATTCATTTAAGATAGCTTGTTTACACTCTTCGCCCTTTTTGATAAATCACTTGTCTCGAAAACGCTATCACTTTCTCAGGCTTGGGGTGATTAAACCGAGCGCAAATACGATCATCTTACGTTCTCACTGCCACTTAATAGACGGCAGCCGCGGGTATATCGGTACTTGACACTTTTAGCACATTTTGGCATTCTTATTGTTCGCTTTTCGTTTAGATACAGCGGACGATAGTCTCTTAGCTCAGTTGGTAGAGCATTACCTTGACAAGGTAGGGGTCAGCAGTTCGAGTCTGCTAGAGACTACCATTTACATTTTTCGATACGATGCTTACGAAGTACTTTGCAGCTTTTATAACTACTACGACACGCTTCTAATGGCGTGTATTCGTGTTTCACAGGAAATACAAGGCAAAGTCGCTCTTATCGAATCAAATCTATTTTAGTAGTAGGAATTTAGTTGTTAATCGTTGATTTAGATTGAGCGGCTGCGAATGCAGAAGCCCGCGCGTAAGCAAGGGCGTAACATTCAACGTTGTGCATTACGCCCTTACTAACGTGCGGGCTTCTGCAATTGGCGGTTAACAAATATATGAGTGAATTAAACGTAAAATACGGTGAAAATCAGCGCTCTATTCCCGCGCCTGCTACGGTCGCGGATGCGATCAAGGCGTTTGACCGCGATGTGCTGAAGCAATCGCTGGCCGCCAAGGTCAATGGTGAGGAAGTCGATCTGAATAGACAACTGTCCGATACGGACGAGGTGTTATCGATCGAGCCGATCCTTGCCGACACCCGCGATGGCCTGGAAGTTTTGCGTCACTCGACCGCTCATTTACTGGCTGCCGCTGTGCTCGACCTTTTTCCGGGAACTAAGCTCGGCATCGGCCCGGCTTTAATGGAAGATCCGCGGTACGGTTATTTTTACGACGTTATAGCTCCTCGGACTTTGACCGAAGCTGATCTGCCTGTCATCGAAAAGAAGATGAAGTCGATGGCGAAGGCAAATCTTACTTACCGACGCGAAGACATTGAAAAGGCGAAGATTCTTGACATATTTACCGAACGTGACGAACCGCTAAAACGTGAATTGGTCGAAGAAAAGGTTACGGATTCGGCGAGCATTTATTATATCGACAGTTCGCCGTTCATTGATTTTTGTATGGGGCCGCACGTTCCGCATACCGGGAAGCTGAAAGCTTTCAAACTCCTTGCAATTGCGGGCGCTTATTGGAAGGGAGACGCCGAAAACCAGCAGATGCAGCGGATTTACGGAACTGCGTTTGCCACGCAGGAAGAATTGGACAGTTGGGCAAAACAGCGTGAAGAAGCTGAGAAACGCGATCATCGGCGGTTGGGGAAAGAGCTTGATCTTTTTTCAATTTCCGACGACTACGGCCAGGGCTTAATTCTCTGGCATCCGAAAGGCGGCATCGTCCGCATGGAGATGGAGCGGCTGCTTCGTGAGGAATTAGAGCAGCGTGGTTACAGCTTCGTGTTCACGCCGCATATCGCCAAACGCGAGCTTTGGAAGATCAGCGGGCATGAAGAGAATTACGCCGATGGAATGTTTGCACCCACAAGCATCGAAGATGAAGAATATCGTCTAAAACCGATGAACTGCCCGTTTCACATCGGCATTTATAAATCTTCACCTCGTTCGTACCGCGACTTGCCGCAGAGATATTCTGAAATGGGAACGGTTTATCGAGCCGAGCTTTCCGGTACACTGCATGGCCTGATGCGAGTTCGCGGGTTCTCAGTTGACGACGCACATTTATTCGTCCGTCCGGATCAGGTCAGTGTCGAAGTTGCGGATTGCCTCGATTTCGCTATAAAGGTCTTCGATACTTATGGTTTTACAAAGGTAAAATTTGAGCTTTCGGTTCGCGGCGGTTCGGAGAATAAGGGCTATCTTGGAGCTGAAGAAGATTGGGTAAGTGCTGAAGAATCACTCGCCAAGGCTCTGAAGGAGAGGAATATTTCCTACGAAAGGATCGAAGGCGAAGCCGCTTTCTATGGCCCGAAGATAGATATAAAGATCGAAGACGCTATCGGCCGCGTCTGGCAGCTTGGAACGATTCAGCTGGATTTTAACCTTCCGGAACGTTTCGAACTCGAATACACCGGCGATGATAATCTAAAACACCGGCCGTTTATGATTCACCGGGCCCTATTCGGTTCAATCGAAAGATTTTTCGGCGTTTTGATCGAACATTACGCGGGCGCGTTCCCGTTGTGGCTGGCTCCGGTTCAGGTGACGGTGCTGCCGATCACCGACCGCATCAACGATTACGCCGAAAAAATCGCGAAAGAATTGAAGGAAGCGGGTTTTCGGGTTGAAGCAAACACGAAAAGTGATAAAATCGGTGCAAAAATACGGGATGCTCAAATGCAGAAAATTCCGTATATGCTGGTTTTAGGTGATAAAGAACTCGATGAGTCCTGCGTTGCTGTTCGCGAAAGGAAGCAGGGAGACATCGGTACAATGCAGCTCAGGGAGTTCAAAGAGATGATATCGCAGCAAAAGCTGTTGAGAAGTCTTTAACGTCCCGTTTGGAATTCGTGATTTGGTTTAATTTATATGGAAAATTCGCCAATTGCATTCGATCTGCGGAGGGCCGACATGAATCGTCTCAGGTGCCTCGACAAGTTGTCGGGGGCTACATAAATTTGAAGATTGCGGACCTCCGCGACATCGCCTATTAACATACAGGCGGGAACCTGAACGTAGAAAGTATAACAGCGTTCATTATGGCCGTAATAATGCGGCCGGGAAATAACAGATGTCAACGGAATCTGGAAATTAATCATTGTCTTTTGAATAAGATGTATTTCAGATTTTTTTTATTAACCAATTAGCAAAAGGAGGCTAATATCGCAAGAAGATTTGGTGGAAATAGAAATCGCCCGCGTTTTCGCGAGCCGCTTCACAGGACGAACGAGCGCATCCGCGTTCCGTCCGTAAGAGTTGTAACAGAAGACGGCGAGGCTTTCGGCGTAATGGATACTCGTGACGCCGTGGCGAAGGCCCGGCAAATGGGTCTCGACCTTGTCGAGATCGCTCCGAACGCCAAGCCGCCCGTGTGTAAGCTTATCGATTACGGAAAGTTTCTGTACGAGCAAAAGAAGAAGGCCCACGAAGCCAAGAAAAAACAGGTTACCGTGCAGGTAAAAGAGATCAAGTTTCGCCCTGGAACAGACGATCACGATTACGATTACCGCAAGGAAAATGCCCGCAAATGGCTTAATGACGGAGATAAGGTCAGAGCTGCCATCGCCTTTCGCGGACGCGAGATGACTCACCGTGAATTGGGCGCGAAGATATTGAAAAAATTGACTCTCGACCTCGCCGATCTGGCTGATGTCGAGGTTTATCCGAAGATGGAAGGCTATCAGATGTTTACCATTTTCATTCCGAAGAAGGCGAAGGTAGCCGAGAAGAAGGCCGCCCCGAAACCGGAAAGGAAAGAAGAAGGCGATCAGAGAAAAGCTCCGACGAAAGCGGCTAAAGAAGCTGCCGATGCAAAGAATGAAGCCGAAACTGTAGTGGTTGAACCGGTTGGTACGCTTGCGGTCGCATTGGAAGCCGCCGAAAAGAAGACGGCCGCAGCAGAGAAGAAAAAGAAGGCCGCGGCACTTAAAGAGGAATCGGAACCGGGTGCTCCCGAAGCAGCAGTCGAGGAAACTGTTGCTCCCGAAGCAGCCGAGGAAACGGTTAAGCCTTAAAAAGGGATTGTCCGCTTTTGCGGATCAGATTGAAGGATAGGAGAGACAAGAGAAATGCCAAAATTAAAAACACATAAAGGCGCGGCCAAGCGATTTCGCTCGACGGCCAGCGGCAAATTCAAACGCGGCCATTCGCACGCACGCCATATTCTGACGAAGAAAACCAGCAAGCGTAAACGTAACCTGGACATCGACGTCATGGTATCCGAAGGCGACCAAAAGCGCGTCGAAAAAATGCTGCCGTACGGCCGGAAATAAAGGATAAAGGCGAAAGGATAAAGGATAAAGTTCAAGAAATTGCTTTCCTTTTCCTTTCGATTGATTGAAAGGAGTGAATTATGCCTAGAGCAAAACGTGGTAATAAACGCTTAGAAAAGCGTAAAAAAATATTAGCCTTAGCAAGAGGTTATCGTGGAACGAAATCGAAACTGTACCGTTCGGCCAAAGAATCGGTCGAACGTGCGCTGAACTTTGCCTACACCGGCAGAAAGCTGAAAAAACGCGATTTTCGTAAACTTTGGATCGTCCGCATCAACGCGGCCTGCCGTCTGAACGACATCAAATATTCGCAGTTCATCCACGGCCTGAATCTCGCCGAGATAGAACTCGACCGCAAGGTATTAGCCGATCTGGCCGTAAAACAGCCGGAAGCATTTGCATCGATAGTCGGGCAGGCTAAGGACGCGATCGGGAAAAATCAACCTGCGGCTGCCTGAGTAAGCGACTTTGGTATAGGCGAAGTGCTACAAACCTCATGGAAGCTTGCACGAAAGCTCGTGCTATAATATCGGTTTGGAGGTCATATGATCACTATAAAATTTTCCGATTCGGATGCAAGATTAGAGGCTCTCGGTTTCCTTCTCGGTCGTTTTCCCGGGCGAGCTCTTAAAACTGGCGAGATCCTTGTACCGGAAGCTGCCCTACAAGCCCTTGCTTACGAAGGGTATCAGTTTATCGTACTCGGCAAATCGACTTATGAGCAGCAGATTGCGGCGTTTCGAGATATTACTACCCCAGCAGTTTAATGACGGACGCGAGGTTCCGCGAAAGCTTCTCGGCCTTGCACTGGATGAAATTGTTGAGATGTTCGGAGCGGCAAGCTTTGAACCGACGGGCATTGAAGGGTTTTGGCGCCATGAAGGCATCGTGTTTAACGATTCTTTATCAAAGATCGTCATTGACGTTGAGGATTCCGATGAAAATCGACAGTGGATGCGTGATTACAAATCTCGCTGGAAAGAAAAACTGGAACAACTCGAACTCTGGCTGGTCAGCTACGAAATAGACGTCGATTAGTATTCATTCTGCATAAAAGAACTTGAGTATCGATTTTTAAAAGTTTCAAGAAGACTAAAACCTCAACACAGATGGTTTAGAACAAACGGGCATGAAAAATTTCATCTGCGTTGTTCCTAAGAATCTGTGGTTTCGTCATATGGAAATTAACGAGCAGATTGAAGAGCTTAGGAGTGGTTTCGATAAAGATTTCGAGCTATTCGGAAGTCTGCAAGTTTCAGATTTAACCTTGGCCGAAGCCGAAGCGGAACAAAAGAAGCTTTCGGAATTGGATAAGAAATACAGGGGCAAAAACTCACAACTTGCAAAACTAAGGAGCCAGGTTGGTAAAATTCCGGACGAGCTCCGAAAAGAGTTAGGACAAATTATATTTGTAAATTTGCCTAATTATTTTGCCAATCAGATTCAAAACATTTCGACTTCGCTAGTTGTTCGAATCCAAATATTAAAGATCGAAATTGAGAGGCTTGATGTAACTTTGCCCGGTCGCCGCCAGCGAACGGGACATTTGCATCCGATCACGATTTTGCGGCAGAAGATCGAAGATATTTTCGTTTCGATGGGTTATTCGATTGAAGATGACCGCGAGATCGAGACGGATTATTATAATTTCGACGCATTGAACATTCCCGAAGGCCATCCGGCGCGCCAATCACAGGACACTTTTTATACAACTGATGGTTTTGCTCTTCGCTCGCAGACATCGACGGTGCAAATCCGGGCGATGGAACGGCGCGGCGTGCCGATCCGCATTATTGCTCCGGGCAAGGTTTTCCGCCGCGACACGCCGGATATGACGCATGTTCCGATGTTCCACCAGATCGAAGGCCTGTGCGTCGACAGAGGCATCACGATGGCCCATTTGAAAGGCACAGTAACCGAATGGCTGAAACGTCTGTTTGGCGAAGATACGGTTACACGCTTCCGCCCTTCGTACTTCCCTTTTACCGAGCCGTCGGCCGAATTCGATTTCTCGTGCTTCAAGTGCCACGGCACTGGCAAATTCGACGGCGATCGCTGCCGTCCGTGCAAAGGCTCCGGCTGGATCGAACTCGGCGGATCGGGAATGGTACACCCGAACGTCCTGAAAGCTGTCGGCGTGGATCCGCAGGTGTATTCGGGCTTTGCGTTCGGATTCGGTCTGGAACGAATGGCTGCCCTTATGTATTCGATTGACGACATACGATTAATGTTTGAAAACGATGTTAGATTTTTGGAACAGTTCCGGTAATACAAATTCAATCTGTTGTATTTTGAAGTCCCAGTTATTAATCCATGAACATTAGTTATAGCTGGTTAAAAGAATTGATCGAGATCGATCTATCACCAGAACAATTAGCTGAAAAGCTGACGCGCGTTGGCCTTGCGGTCGAGGGTATTCATCCGCATAAAGATGATTTTGTATTCGACATCGATTTAACATCGAACAGGCCGGATTGTCTTTCGCATTTGGGGATTGCCCGTGAATTGCAGGTAATTACTAATTCCCAATTATTAATTAATAATTATACGGAAAATTCCGAGGTTCCGATGCCGGCGATACTGACTCCGGATTTTGTAAAGATCGAGGATTCGGAGCTTTGCGGGAGGTTCACCGCCAGGATCATAAAAAATGTGAAGGTCGGGCCTTCGCCTCAATGGCTGGTTGACCGACTGGAGTCGATCGGTGAGCGGTCGATCAATAATGTTGCGGATATAACGAATTATGTAATGCACGAACTCGGGCAGCCAATGCATTCGTTCGATTTGGATAAATTGGCGGAGAAGCGGATCGTGGTGCGGAGGGCGAAGAATGGCGAAACAATAAGAACCCTTGATGAGGCGGACCACAAGCTTGAAGATTCGATGCTGGCGATTTGCGACGCGGAAAAACCGGTTGCGGTCGCCGGAATTATGGGCGAATTGGCTTCGAGCATTACTGAAATCACGGTTAATGTTCTACTTGAGGTCGCATTCTTTCAGAGAGCAAACATAAGGCATACGTCACGAAAACTCGGACTGAACACCGAAGCAAGCTATCGCTTTGAACGCGGTGTCGATATAGAAAATCTGAAAAGAGCGTCTGACCGTGCCGCCGAACTTATTCGTGATCTTGCAGACGGCGAACTTGGCGAATTTATCGATGTCTATCCTTCGCGATACACGCCTAACGAAATCGAATCGGCTGATATATCGGCTGCGGTAAAAAGATTGACCGGTTTGAGCGTGGATACCACAGAGGCCAACCGCATTTTGACTGCTTTGGGAATCGAGCAGCAGAGTGAAGGGGTTTACGTGTCGCCCTCGTGGCGGCATGATATATCGATTGAGGAAGACCTGGTCGAAGAAGTGGCTCGACACGCGGGTTATGAAAATATCGGAACGGAACTTCCGCCTGCATATGGTGCAGGTGAATATCAGGATTCGGAAATTCGTAAAAAGCTTTTGCGGCAAACCCTGGCAGATCAGGGATTTGACGAGGCTTTGTCTTACAGTTTTATCGACACCCGGTTTGACAATATTTTCGGTATTGTTCCGGGGCTGGTCGATGGTAAATCCGATGAAAAATTCGTGACGCTGAACGATTCGGTTATCGAAGGTGCAGTTCGTATGCGGCCGACGCTTTTGCCGGGGTTGCTCGAAGCCGTGCGGCTTAACTTCAATCAGCAGCGCCGTGATGTTTGCCTCTTTGAGATCGGAAAGGTCTTTGCAGCCAAGGTAGGCGAGGATAATCTGCCGACGGAGCGTGAGTTGTTTTCAATCGCCGTTACCGGAAACGAAAGGTATGAAGACAGGTCGATGCCGGGCCGCGAGCTTGATTTTTATGATGCTAAAGGATCGATAGAGTCTGCGGTTAAAGCGGTTGGCATTGACCGTCTCGACTTTGCCGATGCTGAATACCAACATCTTCGTCGAGGACAGTCTGCTTCCATATCGCGAAATGGTAAAGAGGTTGGCTCAATCGGGCGTTTAAATGAGGAAATCTCTGCCGATTATAAGTTTAGACAACCAGTTTATGTTGCGGAGCTCGATTTACAAACAATTCTGGCGGAAACGCAGAACCCGGTTTTATACAAGGCTTTACCTAAGTATCCTGCGGTCGTACGCGACGTTTCGCTTTTGGTTAAACGTGCGATGACGTTTAGCTTAATACGCGACACGATAATTTCACAAGCCAGCGATATTTTCCGAAGCGTTGAGTTCGTAGATATTTACGAGGGTAAAGGCATCGAAACGGATGAGCGCTCAATCACTATTCGGCTCGAATACAGAAGCGATGATCGAACGTTAATTGAAGAAAAGGTTGCGGCTGTCCACAACGGCATCATTGCGAACCTCGAAAATACTTTAGGTATCAAACAACGATATTAAAAGCTGATAAATTACTTGAAGTTTTCCAAAAAATTCAACATAATCGATTTCGCAAGTTTCGCGATCCCGGTCTAACGGAGACATCTGAATGAATGCCTTAACGGGAATGGAAAAATTCTCGCATCTCGAAGATAAGATCTATCTTACGATCGAATATGCCAAGAAAATGCGAGAAGAAAAGGAAAGGCTCGAACGTGAGGCCATTTCCCTGCGCAAACAAGCCAACAGTCTGCTTGCCGAAAAAACTATTCTCGCCGATAAAGTCGATACGCTTCTTTCGGAACGCGATGCAATTCAATTAAAAGTCGAATCGATGCTCGAAAAAATGATGATCGTCGATGTCGAGGTCGCCGAAGCGGTCGGGAGAGTAATTCAATGATCAGCGGAAAAGGGAAAGCTGAAATGGTGGAACAATCCATTCGAGTAGAAATATACAATCAAACCTACAGCATTCGCTCTGACGGCGATAATGAATACATTTTGCGTCTAGCGGATTATGTCGACAGCAAAATGAGGGACATTTCCTCCGGCACGCTTACGGTCGATTCGCTTAAAGTCGCGATTCTCGCCGCACTGCACATCGCCGACGAATTTCATCAGGCAAAGAATACGCAAGCGCAGATCGATTCCCAGCTGGCATCGCGCAGTTCGGAATGTTCGGAAATGCTCGACCGTGTTCTAAAACACAAAGATGTCTTACCGCAAGAGATCGAACGCGAACAATAGGGTTCTGAGTTCAAGCTTCAGCTTGTCTTTTGCGTGAGCCTTACGACAAGCTGAAGCTTGAACTCAGAACATTTGCTTTTTACTTTCTGCTCGGTGTGCTA
>JANMSP010000552.1:0-2628 GCA_031389475.1 Pyrinomonadaceae bacterium | reverse complement strand
ACGAATAAGCCTTTCTCCGAGTTGCATAGAATTGAATCTAACAGTGTCTAATTCCGAAATAGCGAATCGAAATAATTGATGGTTCGAATATAGCGAAAATCCACACATTGACTTGACATCCTCTGCACATCTTATTAGTATCTAAAGTTTCGGACTATAACGGTCTGGTTCTCTGTGCGGTTTGCTTTAGGAACCGACAATTGATTTTTGAAAGTTAAAACACGGATTGTAGCGTAAACAGGGCGAACCAACGTCTTCGGGCTTGATCGGAACATTTCTAATAATGCCACGCCACAGCAAAGTTTTTTCTTTCAGGTAACAGGGATTCGAACACATAATTTTTGATCATAAGTGATCTTGTGCTGACTGCTGAATTTATTCGGCAAGAGTACGACGAGATACTTATTTTGCTTTTTTGTTAGAAACGCCGCTGGTATGCAGGCGATCCAAAGAATATGCCGACTATTAATCAGTTAGTCCGAAAGGGACGCGAAAGAGTTAAGTACAAGACGTCGAGTCCGGCTCTGCAGGCTAATCCGCAGAAACGGGGCGTTTGCACTCGTGTTTACACGCAGACACCGAAGAAGCCGAATTCGGCGCTTCGTAAAGTGGCACGTGTTCGCCTGACGAACCAGATCGAAGTTACTACATATATTCCTGGTATCGGACATAACTTGCAGGAACACTCGATCGTATTGATCCGCGGCGGTAAGGTAAAGGATCTTCCGGGTGTGCGTTATCACGTTATCCGGGGAACGCTCGATGCTTCGGGTGTTGCCAATCGTAATCAGGGCCGTTCGAAATACGGTGCGAAACGTCCGAAGGGAGCAAAATAGTAGTCAGTTGTCAGTAGTCGGTAGTCAGTATGAAAACTGACAACTGACAACCGACGACCGACAACTCACTAAGAATATGGCTAGAAGAAGAGTTGCAGCACGAAGAGAAGTTTTACCTGATCCGATATTCAACAGCACCGTTGTTACGAAATTTATCAACGGCATGATGTGGGAAGGTAAGAAAACGACGGCCGAAGAGATCTTTTACAGCGCGATGGACAAGATCGGCGAAAAGACCGGCGAAGAGCCTTTGAAAATATTTAAGAGAGCGCTCGATACGGTTGCTCCGACGCTGGAAGTCAAATCACGCCGAATCGGCGGTGCGACTTACCAGGTGCCGCTCGAAGTTACGAAGGACCGCCGCAATACGCTGGCCATCCGCTGGATCGTGACGAATGCCCGCAACCGCAGCGAAAAAACGATGCGTGACCGCCTTGTCGGCGAGCTGCTCGATTCAACCAGCGGACGCGGAGGAGCGGTCAAGAAGAAGGACGATGTTCACCGTATGGCTGAGGCCAATAAGGCTTTTGCACACTATCGATTCTAGTAAATAGTGAATCGTAAATCGTGAATCGGAGGATTTCGCGATTTACGATTTACGATTAACGATTTACCAAGCAATGGCAAACATTAGTTTAGACAAATTTAGAAACATCGGCATTATGGCCCATATCGACGCGGGTAAGACCACGGCGACCGAGCGCATTTTGTATTACACCGGTGTTTCGCACAAGATCGGCGAAGTTCACGAAGGAACGGCGACGATGGACTGGATGGAGCAGGAGCAGGAGCGCGGAATTACTATCACGTCCGCTGCCACTACCTGTTTCTGGACACGCAATGGTATTGAACACCGCATTAATATTATCGATACGCCGGGACACGTTGACTTCACGATGGAAGTTGAGCGGTCTCTTCGTGTTTTGGATGGAGCGGTTTGTGTTTTTGACGGCGTCGCCGGTGTTGAGCCGCAGTCCGAAACGGTGTGGCGCCAGGCCGATAAATACGGCGTGCCGCGTATCTGCTTTATTAATAAGCTTGACCGTGCGGGTGCTTCGTTTGACCGCTCGTTTGAATCGATCCTTGTCAGGCTCGGTGCAAACGCCGTCGCGATGCAGGTTCCGATCGGTATTGAAGAGCATTTTAAGGGCGTTGTCGACCTTATCACCATGAAGGCGTTCGTTTGGAGCAACGAAGAAAAGGGCGCGAACTACGAGATTACAGACATTCCAGCCGACCTTGTTGATCTGGCCAAGGCTGAGCGCGAGAAGCTCGTCGAAGCCGTTTCCGCGATCGACGACGATCTCATGTTGAAGTATCTCGAGGGCGAAGAGATCTCGGAAGACGAGATCCGTGTGGCTCTCAGAAAGGGAACATTAGCTATGAAGATCGTGCCTGTATTTACAGGTTCGGCTTTCAAGAACAAGGGTGTGCAGACGCTGCTTGATGCGGTGGTTGATTTTCTGCCGAGCCCGCTCGATATTCCAGCAATCGAAGGCACTAACCCGAAATCGGGTGAGATCGAATCCCGCGAGCCCGATGCAAAAGCTCCGTTCTCCGGTTTGGTTTTCAAGTTGATGGCGGATAAGCATTTAGGCCAACTAGCTTTTGTTAGAATTTATTCCGGCACCGTTTCCTCCGGCTCCTACGTCACCAACACGATCAAAGATTCTAAAGAGCGCGTCGGACGCCTCATGCTGATGCATGCCAATAAACGTGAAGACGTTGAAACGGCAAGCGCGGGTGAGATAGTTGCCATCGGCGGTATGAAAAATACCACGACGGGCGACAC